>NZ_RSCK01000089.1:0-24192 GCF_003991895.1 Chroococcidiopsis cubana SAG 39.79 | reverse complement strand
CGTCTTTGAGTTTCATGGCTGATTCCAGACTTAGCTACCTTTCTATGTTAACCAATCTCTGCTCTAGGTAGTAACTGCCGAATCAGCCACAGCTCAAGCTTGTGAGTTACGCCAAAACAAATACTTAAATCGTCTAGTAGAGCAAGACCATAGATTGATTAAAAAGCTAGTGAATCTTGGTCTGGACTTCAAATCATTTCATACTGCTAGAAGAACACCTCTCAAGTGAAAAAAGATGATGTTCTAGGGCAAGTAGAATTCGTGGCTCAAATTTTCGGAGTTGCTGCATAATTCGGCTCGAGCGAAATGGATTGTTTGTCCTTCAAAGGTTTTTGCAACAGAGCTGTTAAATAAGTCAAAATAGAAATAGAGTAGACCAATAAGCTTAAGTATTCTTCAATTCCTTGGGTGGTACTCTACTTTTAGCCTTAGTTGAACATAGTTAAAAGAATTTTGGGAAGAAAAATTAGATGCCATTACCCAATACTCTCAAGACTCCCCCTTTTCTACAGAAGTTGCAGTGGGTTACCGATCCTGTAGGATATATGGAAAGCGCGGTCGAGCAATATCCAGACATCTTCACAGCCCAAATCGTTGGTTTTGGCGACACCCTGGTATTCATACACCATCCCCAAGCAATACAGGAAATTTTAACTAGCGATAGAAAGAAGTTTGCTGCTTCAGGTGAACTCAATAGAATTCTACAACCATTAACTGGCGATCATTCAGTATTCATGCTGGAGAGCCTGTGCCATAAGCGAAGGCGACAACTCCTGACTCCCCCCTTTCATGGAGAGCGGATGCAAGCCTATAGTCAGCTCATCTGTAATCTGACTCAAAAAGTTTTCAGTCAGTTACCACTGAATCAGCCTTTCTTAGCTCGTAACGCTATGCAAAATATTTCGTTGCAAGTCATGGTAGAGGCTGTTTTTGGCTTGTCTGAAGGTGAACGTTACCAAAAACTCAAACGCTTACTGGGATTAATGACAGGTCTGTTTGGTTCTCTACTGACTTCTAGCGCTCTCTATTTCTCCTGGCTGCAAACAGATTTAGGAGCTTGGAGTCCCTGGGGAAGACTTGTGCGCATTAGGCAGCAAATTGATGAATTGCTCTACGCGGAAATTGCTTTCAGGCGGGAGCAACCCGATAGCGATCGCATCGATATCCTTTCCCTTCTCATGTCTGCCCGGGATGAAGAGGGAAAATCGATGACAGATCGAGAGTTGCGTGATGAGATGATGGCATTACTGTTGGCCGGACAAGAAACCACAGCTTCGGCAATGGCTTGGGGATTGTATTGGATTCACTATTTGCCACAAGTACGTGAAAAACTGCTTCAAGAATTGAAACCCCTGAGCGATTCCCTAGACCCCATGAGCTTTGTCCGGCTGCCTTATTTGAGTGCTATATGTAATGAAACCTTGCGGATTTATCCTGTTGCAATGCTTACGTTTCCCAGAGTCGTGCAAGAAAGAGTTGACCTATTGGGACATCAGTTAGAACCTGGGACGGTAACTGTAGGCTGCATTCATCTGCTTCATCAGCGGGAGGATTTATATCCACAACCCAAACAGTTTAGACCAGAGCGTTTTCTCGAACGCCAATTTTCTCCCTATGAATTTATGCCCTTTGGGGCTGGTGTCCGCCGCTGTCTCGGCGATGCTTTGGCTCCATTTGAAATGAAGATAGTCTTAGCAACTATTCTGTCGCGGTATCAACTGGAACTGCTCGACAATCGAGCAGAACGACCTCAGCGTCGAGGAGTTACACTCGCGCCTGCTAGCGGAGTCAAGATGAGGTGGAAGTGTAACAAAAGCTCTACTAGGAATAATCTGCTCTAATGTATGAAAGAAACTGAGTTATCTAGGTTCTGTTGCAAAAACCTTTGAAGGACAAACAATCCATTTCGCTCGAGCCGAATTATGCAGCAACTCCGAAAATTTGAGCCACGAATTCTACTTGCCCTAGAACATCATCTTTTTTCACTTGAGAGGTGTTCTTCTAGCAGTATGAAATGATTTGAAGTCCAGACCAAGATTCACTAGCTTTTTAATCAATCTATGGTCTTGCTCTACTAGACGATTTAAGTATTTGTTTTGGCGTAACTCACAAGCTTGAGCTGTGGCTGATTCGGCTTTTAATTCTTCAATCAATGGTGGATAAGCAGCATTTTTATCGACATTAGTTACACGAGGAGGTTGAATGTGGGTTGCCTTTGAAGCTTTACGCAAGCAACGTTTGGCTGCTCGTCTATCTCACGCGCGCACTCAACATAAAATTAATTGTATTACCAGCCGCATCGACTGCCCGATACAGATACTTCCACCTGCCTTTCACGTTGATGTAAGTCTCATCCACTCGTCACGAATCGTTAGTTGGCTTCAAGTGCGGACGGCACCGTTTTTCCGGTTCTGGAGCAGAAGGAAAGCACCCATCTATATATAGTTGTATGGTCAACTTCTAATCCTCTTTCCGTCATTATTTCTTCCAAGTTCCGGTATGAAAGCGAATATCTCAAATACCACCGCACACACAAAAGGGTGATTTCCGTCTGATAGTGTCGCCATGACAATAGTTGTTTCGCGTTCATAATCGTAAGCTGAAGGATTTTCTCTGATTAAATCATTTCAGCCTACCATTTTTTGCAACAGAGCCGTTTCTAGATAAGTCATTTATTTTTTCAAATTTTACTTATATTTTACTAATGATATACCAATTTATATTAGGTATTCGTTGATTATTTATCTTCTTTCAGAAGAGTTACTACAAGTATTGTTGTAAACAAACAAATTCAACTTACTCTAGAACCACTTGCTTCAAAAATATCTGATTGGACAAAATAATCCAGAAGGCGTATTGTATATTTACTTTTGAAGTGATTGGATGAATTTATACACAACCCCTTGCAATTTATACATAGGTCTTAACACGCTTTGATACATCTACTTTATTCCCTAGTTTCAATAGCTATTGCAATATATGATGTATAGAAACTCCTACTCATTAGAGTTGCATGAGTTCTTCACAGTGCCGTGTCAAGCTTGGTGTAGCATCAATCTAGGTAAGGGGAAGGTGAACTGCACGATCTTTTGCAGTTCGTTAGAGAGCTGTCTTGCAGTTCAGTAATGCTAGTGAGTGAGTAAGTACTTTAGGAAACATGTACGTAAAAACTCGACATTTATTTATACAACGCAATCGTCCTGTGAGCCAGTTCTGGCAGGATCTACAGCTTTACCGGAGCCGGATGTCAATTAAATGGCAACTACAATCTTGGCTTGCATCACCAGCAGATGTAAGGCAAGATTTGCGGATAGGTTCAACTTTACTTATTAGGCAAGAGATACAGCCTTTAAATTTATACCAGCCGCTTGGCGATCGCAAACCGTCTCGACACGACTTACCTGAATTTGGTAAGCGAGTCTGTCGGCGTTCTTTGCTTTCAGACAGGAATTGTCCTTTTTCATAACAATTTCAATATTCAACTCAATTGTTCGGCTTGCAAGACTCGAACCCTGCAGCCTTTAATGTCTACTTTTAAAAAATTTTGTGACCAATGAGTGTAGAAGAAGCTTTGGAGATCGTGCAATTGGTAATAGAGAAAGGAAGCTTGAATAAGGTCGAAGAAATAGTGCTGCGCCAATGCTGGGAAGGAAAGTCTTACTTAGAGATTGCCAGAGACTCTGGCTATGAAGTTGGATATGTTACAGATGTTGGTGCTAGACTGTGGCAAGCGCTGTCAAAAGTATTCGGCAAGAAGGTTACTAAAAATAATTTCCCAGCGTTACTAAGGCAGCAATATATTGCAAAGCATATTCCCGTACTTGCAGGTAGTGGTGCCAACGAACAACAGCAGTCTCAAGCAAGCATTCTCAGTCTATTAGCAGCTAAACAGCAGGATACAGCCGAGTACCGAGACTGGGGTGAGGCGGTCGATGTTGCGATTTTCTACGGACGCGAAACAGAACTAGCTACTTTGAAGCAATGGATGATACACGATAGTTGCCGCTTAGTAGCGTTATTGGGTATGGGTGGAGTTGGCAAAACTGCTTTGGCTGCGAAACTGGCAGAACAGGTTCAGAATAGTTTTGAGTATCTATTCTGGCGATCGCTACGTAATGCTCCTCCAATTGAAGACCTGTTGAGAGACCTGATACAATTTTTATCTCATCAGTCAGTAGAGCTACCGGATAATCTCGACAGTCAAATTGCCTGTTTGATGTCGCATCTGCGTTCGTCACGCTGTCTGTTAGTTCTCGATAATTACGAATCGATCTTACGTAGTGGAGAACGAGCAGGGCGTTATTGTTCGGGGTATGAAGGATACGGCAAACTGTTGCGGCGCATTGCTGACGAACGTCACCAGAGTTGTTTGATTTTAACTAGCCGAGAAAAGTCGGTAGGCATTGCTGTTAAAGAAGGCAAAACTCTACCCGTGCGATCGCTACACATGATAGGTTTACCACTTGTAGAAGCTCAAAAAATACTTGGAGATAAAGACGTTGTAGGCTCAGAGGATGAATCCAAACAGCTAATTGAGCGCTACAGTGGCAATCCCCTAGCTTTAAAGATCGCTGCAACGAGCATAAGATCTTTGTTTGGGGGTGATATCCGTAAGTTTTTAGACCAAGGTACGGTTATCTTTGGCGATCTTAGGGATTTATTGGATCGTCAGTTTAATCGCTTGTCACCTGCAGAAAAGAAAATTATGCACCGGTTGGTAAACTGTCGCGACTCAATGTCATTCTCAGAATTACGCGAGAATTGTAGTGGTTCTATTTCTCCACAGGAGTTATTAGAAGCTTTAGAGTCTTTGGTTTGCAGATCTTTAATCGAGAGGCGCTCTACTAGTTTTACCCAACAATCTGTCGTCGTAGAGTATCTGAGCGCGCAGGTTATTGCTGGACTTACTCCCTTTCCGCCAAAAGATTAGGTATTTATAGCAGCCAGAATACTTGCTCTATCAAGATTTTGTTTGTCAAATCTTATCCTGGGAAGGGAGTAACTAGTTATTCATGAAGCGATCGCAGTTTATTAGGGGCGGTCGAATAGTTTGCTCTTGCGGTCTTTGCATCCTACAAAAACCTGAAAATGTCAGCACCCAATACCCAAGTAGTAGAACCCTGCTCGTTGCAATTCTTCCCGACTCAGGAAGTTGCGACCGTCAATCATGATGGGGGTAGCCATCAGAATTGCTAGTTTCCGATAGTCAAGTTGTTGAAATTGCTTCCAGTCCGTAACCAGTATCAACGCATCACAACCATCAGCTAGCTGTTCGGGATTAGTTTCCACTAGCACGCCTGATAAACCGTGACATATCCCAGATTGAGACACGATCGGGTCGTATGCTTTCACTTTAGCTTCGAGTTGATTTAGTTGCTCGATCAAGTGAAGTGCGGGTGCATCGTACATGTTATCAGTATTTGGCTTGAAGGACAGACCCAGTAGCCCGATAGTTTTTCCCTGAAGTATTGTGAGTACCTGCTGTAACTTTTCAATTGCCACTAACCTCTGGCGATGGTTGACGCTGACGACAGCTTTTAGCAACTCTGCTTCGCATCCATAATCTTCAGCAGTATAAATTAACGCCGAGATATCTTTAGGCAAGCAGGAACCTCCCCAACCAATACCGGCTTGCAAGAATTTATCGCCGATGCGTGAGTCAAGACCAATGCCCTTTGCCACTTGGGTAATGTCAGCACCAACGCGATCGCAGATATTTGCTATTTCATTAATAAAGCCGATCTTGGTTGCCAAAAACGCATTAGTAGTATGTTTAATCGTCTCTGCTGAGATTAAGTCAGTGACTAGTACTGGCACGGGCGGTAAAGTTGGATCGGTAGCATACCGGCGATCGATAATTGGGGCATACAATTCACGCATCATGGCAAGTGCTTTAGGATTGCTCCCACCCAACACGATGCGGTCTGGGTTAAAGGTATCATGCACTGCCGAACCTTCCTGCAAGAAGCCAGGATTGCTAACGACATTGAATGTAGCTTCCACTACCTCTAGATGTAGTGTCATGCTTCTTATGTTACTAGTTCCGACTAGGACTTGCTGGCGTTCGGTAACACTGTCCAACACTATCGTTCGCAGCCGGTCACTAAAACCAATTGGTACGGTTGACTTGATGGCAATTACCTTGGGATCGCCATCAAGATAGGTGCCAACGCTCTCAGCTACTGCTTCCACATAGCGGGTATCGGTCTCGCCAGTAGGTAGGCGTGGAGTTCCAACTGCAATAAATACAATTTCTCCGTGGGTAACTCCGATACCTAAATTTGTCGTGAATTCAATTCTACCTGCTTGAATTGCTGCCAGCATAATTTTTGAGAGTCCTGGCTCAAAAATCGGCGACTGCCCTGCCTGCAATAATTTTACTTTTTCTTCATTGTTCTCTACGCAAATTACGTGGTGTCCGATGTGAGCTAAGCAAGCGCCAGTCACTAAGCCAACATATTCAGTCCCAATTACGCAAACGCGCATTTGTATATAAACCTTATGAAATTAGAGGTAAATTAACTTAGTTTAGTGTTGTGAGTACGGCTTCAAGGCTCTCAAAGATATCAATCTCGCGATCAAGTTGAATAATTTCTAAAGTCATCCGCACTGGAGGTTGTAAGTTACAAATCGCCAGACAACACTGCTGCTGACGGGCGGCTGTGAGTCCCGTCATCAAAGAAAATAAGCCCGAACAATCGATAAAATCAAGGTGGGACATGTCCAACACGCACAAAGTTGGGGAGCTTAGGAGGATGTTGGCGATCCATTGTTGAAATGCAGCGGCATTCTTACGGTCTAGAGAACCTTGAGGCTGAATTACAATGGGTTGAATAACCTGTTTGCAGAGCATATTTTTTATAAGTAGGGAAGAATTGCGATCGCGGTGAAGAATTAACGCTTAGGGGCATTGTCAAAAGCACGGCCGATCGCGTTCCATGCTAATTTACGGTTTAGTTGCGCATCAAGTGGCAAGGGGCGGACTGGTGCGCGATCCTTTCGTGGCTGATACTTTGAGAGCCAAGTATAGCGATCGCTTAATCCCCACGTCAATACAGCAATTACTGCTGGCTCATCTAACACTACTGAGAGGTAATCTTCATAAATTCCAGCGACGATGCGATCGCGCAAAATAACATCTTTTGGCAGCTTTTTGTCTGTCACATCCATTTCTGTAATCATGATTTTCAGATCAAGGTCTGCAACATCACGTAGAAAAGCCTTCAACTTCCCAGAGTCGAGGCGGGTCACTCCACCCCACCAGTGAGCCTGAATACCAAGAGCATGCACAGGAGTTCCAACAGATTTCAAGCGCTCTAGCAACTTAAGTACAGCAGTTCTCCTTAATTCGTCTTGATAAGCAGCACCGTCTAGCCCAAAGTCGTTGTATACTAATAATGCCTGCGGATCAGCCTTGGCTGCGGCACGAAAAGCGATATCAATGTAATTCGGTCCCAGGAGCTGTAACCAAGGAGTGTTTCGCAGACCATCAGTTCGTCCGTGTGGAGGATGAATTGCTTCATTAACTACGTCCCATGAATGAATTTTCCCAGCGTAGTGCCCAGCTACTGTTGTAATGTGTTTAAGTAATATTTGCTCAACGTTTCGGCTATTGACCGTATCCGCGAACCATCTCGGTAAACTACCATGCCATACCAGCGTATGGCCACGAAAAAGCATACCGTGAGCATGGGCGAACTCAACCATCCAATCGCCAGGCTTAAAGTTAAAGTAATTTGGGCTAGGATGAATAGTTCTCCACTTTAGTTCCCCTTCTGGTACAAGGATGGCGCACTCTTGGGCAAAACGAGCTGCAAACTTTTTATCCGAGGATAGTATACGGTGTTGACTCGTTGCCCCATAAATCAATCCTTTAGCCGTAGCCCGCTTACGTAAAGGGGTATTTCTAATTACTGTAAAGTCTCCCTTCCGATCGCTAATCTCTTGAATCTGGTTGCTTAAATGGCTGAGTTCATCTGCTACTATCGAGGTACCCATGCCTGCTAAGGTACCTAAGCCCAAAACGAAGGCGCGTCGTCTAATTTTACTCATACAGACTGTCTATTCAAACTACAAACCATTTTCTAATCAGCCAGTTAACACCTTATTAAAGCCCTCGGCTAAAAACAATCTGAATAGGAACCAAGGTTCAATCAGGTAGCGCCGCCAAAGCCGTTTAGGCTCAGCTATTAGACGAAATAGCCATTCTAGCCCTAATCTTCCTGCCCACCTTGGTGGGGTGGGAGTTGCACCTGCTACGTAGTCTATAGCTGCTCCTGCAGTCAAAATGGCATTAGCACAGATGCGATCGAGGTTGTCCAGTACCCAATGTTCTTGCCGGGGCATGCTCATGCCCACCATTAGTATATGCGGCTGGTAAGCGTTAATTACTTCCAAAACAGCTTGGTTCTCAGGAGCTTCTGGACGAGCATCAAAATAGCCGTGGCTTGTAGCAATCTGCAGGTTTGGGAACTTCTCCTTGAGGATTCTTGCTCCCCGCTCAGCAACTCCTGGCTCAGAGCCCAGGTAGAACAAGCGCCAGCCTCGCTCTTGCGCCTCCTTTATCAAGGGGATTATCCAGTCGGCATACGTAACTCGGTGTTCTCTTTTCAAGGGAAGACCCAAAAGCCGCCCCAGTAAGACTAGGGCCATGCCGTCCACATGGATATAGTCTGCTTTGGCGTAAAAGGCATGCATCTTGGCATCATGGTGGTAGAGGTAGATACTGTGCAAGTTGTGGTTAGCAATAATCCAATGTTGGTTGCGGGTAATGGAGTCGGCAATCAGCGCGTTAAGTTTAGGAATAGTAAGTGCATTCACCCAAATCCCTATAAGGTTATAGAATTTTTCTCCCATTACTGCCTCTTCGCCTTCAAAATTTGCTCAATTCCTTCAATCATGCTTTGGCTCCGTGCAATCCAACTGTGTTTAGCCACAATCTCTTGACGAGCCTTGCATCCCATTTCTTTTAGCTGCTTTTGAGCTTTATAAGCTCTAGTTAGAGCCTGCTTTATTCCTTCTCGATCTCCAGGTTGGAACAAGAACCCAGTTTTCCCCTCGCACACTAGTGACTGGGCATCCTCTACCGCCGAAACTACCACAGGCTTACCCATTGCCATGTATTCGTAGAGCTTGAGCGGTGAGTAATATACTTTACTTGCTTTGATCTCAAGATGACCAGAATAACCAACATCAAATCTGGCGATGAGGGAAGGTACCTCAGTCCGAGCTACTTGTCCCAAGAAGCATACCTGAGAACTAAGCCCTAGATTATGCGTCAAAGCCTCCCATTCCTTCCGCATCAGCCCGTCACCTACAACTACTAGGTTTATCGGTACTCCCTCTTCTTTCAATGTGCTGATTGCCTTTAGTAAAAGGTCCAACCCTTGCCAGATAGCCAAAGTACCTACAAAACCCACGGTGAACCCTTCAAACAGTCTTCTGGGAGAATACTTGTCTGGATTAAAAAATTCGGTATCCACGCCGTTAGGAACCACCAGGATTTTTCCCTCTAATGCTTTGTCTTCCTGCACAACCATTTCTTTCAAAGCGTTGCTGACGCAGATTAGCACGTCGCAATTTTGGTAGCATTGAATTTCTAAAAGGCGAGCTAACCTAGAGAGCACTAAGGTTTTCCGTTCTGCTTTGGCTTCTCTGTAAATAAGTCCATTTGTCTCTAAAATCCAAGGTACGCCATGGCGTTTGAATGGCTTCCCTATGCTTTGAAGAACAGCAAAGCGTTCGTACACCCAGTCCACTTGTCCACCTAATTCTTGCCAAGCCCGACTTGCATTCACGGCTCCCAAAGTTAGACGTACCAGATCGGCGATTAATCTAGGCAAGAACCCACGAGTTAAGGTCTTTTCAGAACCCTTCGCTGCCCACTTTCGCGGTACTCGGTCTCCAACAATAAAGGGCTTGACTTCCCAATTGAGTGCTTCAAAGGCTTTCATTACTCCTAGTACGTGGGAACGAGGACCACTAGTCTCTGCTTCTGGATCGGTAGAAACTCGCGGTGCTCCAGAAAGATAACCAAGACACTGCTTCACTTAGCTACTCCATTTTTGACCAAGAATTTGTTTGTAAATCTCTTCCAATAAGCTATTCTGCTTTTGTAAGTTAAAAAGAGTTTGTACCCGCTCTTTGCTTTTTTGGCTAAACTGTTGCCAAAGAGCTTCATCCTTTAATAAGAGCAAGATGTTTTCAGCAAGGGTTTTCCAGTCTCGCTCATTTACTAGTAGACCCGTTTCTTGGTGGACTACAGCATCAGGGATGCCACCATGAATAGAGCTTATAACTGGTAAACCCATTGCTTGAGCTTCAAGTAAAGTTATAGGAATTCCCTCAGAATCTCCTGTGGAAGCGGTAACACTCGGTGCAACAAGCAAAAGAGCCTGATTCATCCAACTCCGCACTATATGCGATGGTTGCACACCTAAAAATCTGTAACGGCTTAGTTTTCTTGCTGCCAATCCTTCTAAATCAAGCCTCAGTGGTCCGTCACCAATAATTACAAGCTCTATATCCGGTAGCACTGGCTGTACCTGAGCCATAGCTCGAATCAGATATTCGCATCCTTTCTTTTCAACTAGCCGCCCGACGAATAGCACTACTGGAGTACGCAGCACCGTTGGATCGGGCTGGAAGGTTTGTGTGTTTACACCTATGTAATGTACGAAGACCTTATCTGCCGGAAAACCCTGCTCCAGCAACTTTCCCTTAATATGCTCTGACACAGCAATAAATCCTGCTGCCTCGCGCTTAAGAATCTCTTTACGGCGGAGGTAGACGCGGTGCTTGTAGAAGGAGCGCCGGGCATGCTCATCAGTCACCGTGGCATCATAACCATGGAAGGTGACTAATAAGGGTATCTGTAAATTCTGAGCTATGGGTAAAGCTGCGGTACCATCTGGTCCAAAGTGAGCGTGAATTAGCAAAGGATTTAGATGTTGTACCTGCGCGACAAAGGCAGGTGAAACTCCCCAAAGTTGAGAGGAAACTTCGCGCATAATACCTAGCAAGCCACCCTTATTTACAACTAGGGTTCGCTCTTGCGGAAGCGGTAAGTCTTGAATAAGGCGCGATCCTACGTAGTATGGAATAAAGCTCTGTAAAGCTTCTGCCTGTGAATGCACGAAAGTTGCGGAGAATGGAAGCAGGCGATCGCAATAAATGATTACTGTGGGCTTTCTAGACACCTTAAACCCATCCTCCTTTAGTCAAGGTTGTGCCTATCCGGCTAGTGTTTTTAGCTTGAGTGCACTGTAAAGCCATCGATAGTAATGTCGCTACGTAAAGTATCCAAAAAATGTTGTTTTGCGCCAAAATTACGCTTTCAGCAAGGTTGCTTAAAAACATCAATGTCAAATATGCCAGCGGCCAAAGAGCTTCCGTTGTTGTGGTTATTTTTGTCCGGGCAGCTGCTTTTAAGCAGACTGATAAAAAACTGAGCACAAACGCTAGCAACCCTAACAACCCTAAATCTAGCCATAGTTGTAAAAAACCGTTATGAGCGTGCCTAGGGTGCCAAGTAAATATACTCCAGATATCGGCAGACTCACCTTCCCAGCCCAACCAGAAACCACCGTAACCGTAGCCTAGCCAGGGTCTTTCTTGGATCTTTTCAAACAAAAAATCCCATAGCTGCGTGCGTCCACTAAAGGTAAGATCCTTACCCATCGCATTCAGTAAGATTTCAGTGTTACCCAAAAGCAAGATAGCTATACTCCCACTGAGCAACACTATAGCGATGAAAAAAGGTACTTTCAGGGTGTTAGTCCACCGTAAAGCTCTGTAGAATGGTAAGACGAGCAGAACAGTTAGAAAAGAGACCAAGGCATTTTTTGAAGTCGAGAGTAGAAGCAGACCTGCTGAAAGACCAAAGCCAAACCATGCAACCCAGCGATATCTGCGACAGCTAAGGGCGATCAGCAAAAAAACCGGTCCCCCCAGGGACATATAGCGACCCAAAACGTTTTTCTGATGATAGAGTCCCCGCCAGGCTCCTTCATGAATCTTGCTCTCTATCCCGTAGTGTGGTAGTACCACAGCGAACAGTAGGCTGAGTAGTGCTGCTATGCCTAGCGCCCATGCCAATAGACGCAGTTGCTCTTGCAAGTTATAGCGCATAGCCAAGTAGATGCCGAACACAGTTGTACCTGCCAAACCCAGGCTACGGCGAAGGGTATAAATCGGGGCAGTAGACCAAAGAATCGAAACTAGAGCAATTACCAATAGGGCTAGCAGCAGTTTATCTTTCGTAGCCACACAGATAAATCTTTTCCACCTCACAGCTATTAAAAGGATGTTAACTAGGTACACCCCAAACCAAAGTGCTTGTATTAAAGGATCGCCTTTGTACAAGATATTTCCACTTTCCACAACTCTTATAAGCGGTATTAAAGGCGCTGTAGAAAGAAAAAGAGTAAAAACTACAAACACTGTTTCAGCCAAGTTAAAGAGATTTGCCATAACCTTAAACTGTATTAAAAAACTCTAAAATTAACTTAAAATATTTTGCTTGAAGAAGCACTAGACAAATTCATAAGCTACCTCCAATTTATCTAATAATAGTGTTTATAAAGCATGCTATCGTTAACATCTTTATCAAAAGAGACGCACTACAAATTGCTTAAAATACTTCTTGTATGGCTTTTTCAAAGGCAAAGTGTCTTGTGTTTACCAGAATCAATTACAAGGCTTTCGATCTCCATCCGTGCAGGTTCTGGTGGAATAAAGCTTGGATAACCAATAGCAACTATAGCTATTGGGGCAATATACTCTGGAATATTAAGTTTTTTAGTAAATTGGGAATAGATTGTTTTATTTATATTTCTAGAGTTGATAAGATCATCTGCAAAATGATTCCAACATACTCCCGGTCCACACTTGTGTGCTAACAAAATCATTTGCATAATAGCAGCACCCGCATCAATATAAATGGAGCGTTCTGATTTACCAAATGCCCCATATAAACGAGTGTCCATGCCTACAAATATTAGTAACGGAGCACTTGTACAGTGATTTTCCTTAACTTTTTTCAGTAGTTCCTTGTCTTCTAAATTGCTCAAAATAACAAACCGCCATGGTTGACGATTTCCAGAAGTTGGTGCCCATCTTGCTGCATCAATCATGCTATAGGCAATTGCCTCAAGAATACATTGAGCGGGTTGTTCCTCAGCCCAAATACGAACACTGCGTTTCTCTCGCAGGAATTCTACAAATTGCTTGGCAGCATTTGGATTAAATTGAGGTGCAAGCTTACTATTCCGCTGTATAAAATCTGTCTCTAGGACCTCAAAAGCATCATATATTTGTTTTGACCAAGCAATGGTTGGCTCATTAGCAGGATAGCCCCGATCCTTAAGTATTTGGTGTATCACACTGAGTCTTTCCCACTTCTCTCGATACACACTTTGCTTTGCTTCAAGTATGTTGTTGTAGACCGCCTTTTCAATGCGATGTGATTCATGACGCATCAAGCTGAGTAATTCATCGTTGCTTAGACTCCGCAGCTTACTATAATCATCTGGTGTATTGAAACTTTTAAAAAACAGGTGATAGAGATTTACTAGACCTGGTAGACCCTTGAGTATAGACTTAATATTCATAACATTTACTTTATGAACTACAGTGATGAGTTGGGCAGGTTTCGAAGATGAGTTGGCCAGTTTTCGACTCTATAAATCTTTTGATTTCAGCCTAAGCCAGTTAGATTAGGTATTTTGTCAAAGTATTCTGCATTCCAGTTTGGGACTTCTTGAGTCTTAATTGCTAAGCAACTCTCCACTACAGAAGGGATATCAGCAAGTTCTTGAGCAAATGTAACAAA
The DNA here is from genome assembly GCF_003991895.1 of Chroococcidiopsis cubana SAG 39.79. Taxonomy (NCBI): domain Bacteria; kingdom Bacillati; phylum Cyanobacteriota; class Cyanophyceae; order Chroococcidiopsidales; family Chroococcidiopsidaceae; genus Chroococcidiopsis; species Chroococcidiopsis cubana. Next base: position 10,361 of record NZ_RSCK01000089.1, on the reverse strand, counting down.
AGGTACATTTTTGAACCAGTACATTGCAGAAGTTAACTTGTGATCTACAGTACGCAGCACTACACAGGGCTTTCGACATAGGACTGCAAAGATCAAGCCATGATAACGGTCAGTTACTACAACATCGAAAGCGCGAAATAGACTGAGCGCATCTTCTAAAACAACTTTTCGTTCACTAACTTTAATCGGTTCAGCAAGTGTTGTGTCATAATACGTACATTGATATGGTAAGCAGATAGCTATTTCCCTCCGCTGCTCCGCAGTTAAAGCGGATTCGTCATCAAGCCGCATACATAAAAGGACTTTGGGCGGGTTGTTTCTTTTATCTGACTGACTTGGAGACAGCGATAGTACAAAATCTGGCATGCAAAAGGTTTGAGCTTTTGGAAATAGCTCGGCAGCTAGCTCGCCACTCCGTTGGTCACGACCAATAATGGTGAGGTTGGGGTGCGTTGCGTAAATTGTGCGCGTATTTTCTTGTTCTCTTCTCCCTGTAGGAGTATCGCTAAAGTAAATTGTCTGAGGTAGGCTTATAATCTGATTTTTGGGGAATGCAAGAATAACTAAGCGCCGGACGCGCTCAGACCACATACCACGATCGCCCAGATTTCCTCCGCTGTGCAAGAACAATACATCATCTGGCTGAACCAGCCATTTTAAGGCTGGAAGAAAATACCTGACTTGATTCTTATCCATTTCAATAAGTGGAAGTTTAGGAAAATGTTTCTTCAGCCAAATTTGGATTGCAATAACTTGAGCGTGATCTCCAACATTTTTCAAGCCTGGTGGGGGCGTTAGAGTATAGATGATTTTGTGTTGGTGCCTCAGATATTTGTGAGTATAGGCGAACCAAAGATTTTGTAGAATTCTTGCTGGGAGTACTACAGCATTAATTGTCTGGCGACGAATCTTTCCTAGAATACTCATTACACCAACTTCTTCCTTCTACTTTTGACTAAAAGAGTGAACAAGCTACTAAAATCTATAAGTGCTAGCCTTCCTGCTGGCAGGATAGTAAGAACCAACAATGTAATTACTACTGTGATCGCAAAAGCGATCAATAGGCCGATAATTGGCTGAGACACTTCTAACCACTGACGAAAGGCAAGCAACACTAACAGTGCACAGAAAGAGGCATATGCAGAAGGTGCTATAGCGCGATAAAAGTCTCTAGCTTGAACCGGACCATTACGACCAACAAACCAGAATAGTAGCGGTGTACGGATGACAAGCCCAATAATTGAATAAGAAGCTGCTACACCAACCGCACCCCAAGGCAAACCTGCAATAATAGAGACAATTGCTATACCCCCACCTATAACTCCCCATTGGAACATTTCCCACGTACGCCCTTGTGTCATAAAGAGCCACCCAGTAGTGTTGCTAACAGGCTGAACTAAAGCCGAAAAGCCAAGCCATGCAAATATGCGGCTGGCATCACTCCATTGAGAACCTAAGAGCAGCCAGACAAGCCAATCAGATGTTGCAATCATAAAAACTACTTGAGGCATTGCCAGCATTGCTACCTTCTCCAGAATTCGCAAGTAAGCGTGCCGATAACGCTCAGGTGCATCTACCAATCTGCTCAAAGCAGGGGTAGCAACAGCAGCAAGTGGCGTGTTGATCTGTTGGATTGGCAAAAGTAGCAATTGGTAGGCTTTATCGTACATGCCCAATTGCTGAGCACCCCACCGCCAACCAATGAGCACAGTGTCAAGGTTTCGGGCAAAGTAATTGATGAGACTGAAACCAGTCAGGTCCCTACCAAAAGCTAGCATCGAACGGACACCCGAGTAACGAAGCGGAGGTCCAGGACGCCAACCGCACATGAGCCAAACCCCAATGGTACTTGTAACCTGCTCAGCTACTTGCTTGAAAACTAGTGCCCAATAACCAGCCCCATACCAGATTGAGACGATAGCAGTAGCAATGCCAGCTAAAATGGAGGCAATTTGAATTGCACCTAGGGCAGTAAAGCGCATCTGTCTCCTCAGCAAGGCCTCATGCTGAACCATTAAGCCACTAAAGGCAAGAGCACTGGCTAGGACGAAGGTAATCCCTGTCAGTCGTGGCTCACCATAAAACTTAGCGATAACTGGACTGAGCGCTGCGAGTAACACCATCATCACAATACCGAGCACCGCGTTTACCCAAAACAAGGTGCTGACTTGACCATGATTGATTTCGGCTCTTTGGATAGTCGCCATGGACAAACCTAAATCCTTAAACGTGGTCACGAAGTTAGTGACAGTGGCAACCATGGCAACCAAACCAAAGTCTTCTGGCGTGAGCAGTCGAGCAAGGAAAATGATTGCTCCGATGTTCAGTAGGAACTTGCATATCTGGGTAACCACTGTGATTGCGCCACCACGGACGGAGCGGCCCCTGAGATCTACCTTTAGGTGATCGGTGCAGAAGTACTGCTTCGGATCAGTTGCAGCAGAGATTTTTTTTGTGGATTCTGACAATTGGGTACCTGTATGGGGATATTACAGATTGTTTACTTCGACTATTTGCTTTGGTTGGAAAAACTCTAGAGCCTGCTCTAACAACTAAATCAACACCTGAATTATGCTGAAGTGGTCTTTCCCTATGGCTGGTATTTATTAGAAGCGGCGACCAAATATCTTGTAAATTCCACTTATCCCAGCTTTTTCACTGTAGGTTCAACCTCGTCTAAATCTCCATCTGCGATAGAATCAGGAGCAATTAGTATGTTTTACAACCTGGGACATAAACTTCTTACGAGTTGTAGAATCCTCCTCAGTAAAGTATTCCTTGGCATAGTATTCGTTCTCCAAATTCGCACCATTGACTACTAAACCCAGGACGTTCTGACACGATCGCTCCAACAACTGTTTAGCAGTAGTAGCACTAGTAGAATTACCCACCCCAGGTCGTGCCATCAACAAAACACCATCTGCCATTTTGCCTAAGGTAAGAGCATCGGCTGCTAATATCAAAGGAGGCGCATCAATAATGACGAAATCATAGCGTGCAGAAAAAGATTCAATTAACGAAGCCATGCGCTTAGAATCAAGTAAAGCTAACGGGTTAGGAGGAATGACCCCAGAGGTCAAAACTTCCAAGTTAGGCATCACTTGAGTCACAGATGCCTTAAATTCTGCTTGACCAACAATAACATCGCTTAAACCTACTGCATTCGTAAGCTCCCAGACATGATGTTGGACTGGACGGCGCATATCCGCATCCACCAACAAAACCTGCCGCTCTAATTGAGCTATAGCCGCAGCCAAATTAGCAGAAACTGTAGACTTGCCCTCTTTAGAAACCGCACTCGTTACGACAATAACTTTTAGCGCTTTATCCGAACCAAGAAACTTCAAATTAGCTTGGAGCATTCGGTACGCTTCACTAATTGGCGAGTTGGGAATATCTCGAACGGGAAGTTCTGGAACCGCCCATTCTTTATCTCTGCCACGAGGTATAGCCTTCTTATTCAAAGCAGGAATAACTCCCAACAAGGTATACCCAAATAGCTCTAGAGCTTCTTCAAGGGTTTTAATCGATGTATCTTTGACTTCTAAAATAACTATAGTTGCTGCGGCAAGCAGAATGCCCAACATATTTCCTAAAGCTAGAATTATGGCTGGTTTGAGCAGCGAAGGCTTTTTAGGAATTGGGGCTGGCTCTATAATTTGGGCATTACCAATCCTTTGGTTAGCTGCAACCCTGACTTCTTGAATCTTTTTCAAAAGAGTTTCATAAGTAGATTGAGCTGCCGCCAGTCGTCGCTCTAGCTCCCGCTGTTCCTGTTCCAACTTGGGGAGAATACTCACCCGTTGTTTGTAGGTCGCTTGGGCATTGGATAGCTCCGCTAACTGACTCGTCAATCCCGAACGCTCCTCCTCTAGTTTAACAAGAGCTTCGTTCAGTTTTTGTTGGCTTTCTCCGATTTGCAATTGTTGGCTAGTTACTTGTCGCCGAACTCCAGCATCTTTTACCAGCCCTTGTAGTTGCGCTTTAAAAGCGTTTTTCTTCAGCTCTAGGTTGACGATCGCGGGATGATCTTCCTGAAGGCGAGTGCGCTGAACTACTAACTGGTCTTCTACTTGTCTTAGTTCTTCTAGGGTCTTTTGTACACCAGAAGATTGATTGAGAGAATTTGTGGCTATAGCTTGCTCCGAACTCATCCCTACCTTTTTGTAGAGACTTGTGTGTCGGGCGTTAGCACCTGCCAGTGCAGTTTGAGATTGATTAATTTGGCTTTCTAATTCTTGAATTATCTCTACTGCCGACTTTGCTTCTTCATCTAGATTGACAACGCGGTTCTGTTCTTTGAATTGGCGCAGCGCTGCTTCGGCTTGCCGAACCGTAGTTTCAGTTCTAGGTAGTTGTTTAGCAATAAATTCAACAGCTTCGACTGCCTGATCGCGATTAGTCAGAATATTATTTTCTATATACAGATTCATCAGCTTATTAACTACTGCTGTAGCTTCCTCAGGGTTGGTACTTTTATAAGCAAGCTGCAGTATGTCAGTTGCCGAAAGCTGTTTCACCTTCAGTTCCTTGATAAAATCCTCAGGTTCGAGAGGGACACCTGCTTCATCTTTAAGGTTAAGTTCAGCGATAGTCCTTTGTACGAGGGGTATAGAACGAAGCACCTCTGTTTCTGTTTTTAGAGGATTTGATTGTTGTGCCAAAGTATCTAATTCCCCTATTTGTTCTCCCACACCAGTTGCAGCTGAAGCCCAATCTACCTTTTTGAGCATGAGCTTTCCCTCTGCTTGATAGACTGGCTTCTGCAATAGGACAACAACAACTGATAGCCCGACAACACCACTAAACACAATTACAGCAGGTAGCCAACGCCGCTTCAGGATCGACCAGTACTTTTGAAAATCTATGTTTATCGATTCAGAATATTCTACGATAGGCTTGGTAGGTTCCATCAGGGAATCATCCAGTTAGTTTGCTAAAGGGTCGATAAAAAGGCATGCAAGAGAATCAGTTTTAACTTTTGATTTAGCTAATAAGCGCCTTCCTTCCCTAGAACCACGGCAATAGTTTTTAATAAAATCTGCAAATCTAACAAAAGCGACCAACTCTCCATATAGCTCACGTCCAGATTTATTACTTCATCAAAGTTAGTAATATCGGATCGACCAGAGACTTGCCAAAGACCTGTGACACCAGGTAAAACTTCGTGACGAATGAAATGTTGCTGAGCAAATTTTTCTACATCCCTAATAGGTAAAGGGCGAGGACCTACCAGACTCATTTCACCAAGAATGACATTCAAAAGTTGCGGTAACTCATCTAAACTATAACGACGGAGAAATTTACCAATAGGAGTAATACGAGGGTCGTTCTTCACCTTAAAGAGGACACCATCTTTCATTTCATTACTTGCTTCCAAATCCTTCTGTAGTTGGTCAGCATTGACAACCATAGTGCGGAATTTCCACAGTCCAAATTGTCGCCCATGTAAACCGATACGAGTCTGCTTGTAAAAAACTGGACCTGGAGAATCTAGCTTGATCAGCAACGCAATGAACAAATAGACTGGTGCAGCTACTATGACAAAAGAAGCAGCAAAACAGAAATCAAAACATCGCTTTATCCAAAAATCGCTACCTGTAACTAACGGTGGAGAAAACTTGAAGGTAGGAAGACCGCATAACATTCTCAGTTCTGATTTGCGATCAATTATTTCTAGATCGACAGGCAAAATATGCAATGTAATACCTGCATTTCTCAATTTCCAGTACAGAAGCATACGTCTGTTTATAAGTGACCAGGAACAGACAAAAACCTCAGCTATACCTAGACGATAAATATCTTCTATAGTAGCATCCAAATCATCTCGCTCGGCTACCAGTGAATTGATATCTGCCCAACCAAGAAGGCTGTAGCATTTTTCTACACCTATAGTATCAATAGCTTTTTTCTTATCTTCTGGACGACAAATCAGAAATGCAGGATAACAAACTAAACCTTGCTTGCGGACATATTTAATGGCATTATCTATGCCAAATCGAGTAACACAGGTGAGAGATATACTCAAGAGCCAAGATGGGATAAAGGCTGAAAGTGAAATAAAGTTAGTTGGCTGAGGTGAAAATACTAAGAACAAGAAGACATGGGAAAACGTGAGAGTTTTAATCAGGCTGAGATAGTCACGGCGCTTTTGCCCAGAAGTATAGAATCCTAGTGCTGCAATTAAGCCAATTTCAATCGCAACAATTACTAATACGAGTAGATTCTGTTGCGAGTTCCACAAAGGATTTACAGAAGTTATGTAAGTCCTTATCACTTGCCATGCTAAATATAACGCAGCAGCATCAAGTGAAATTAGTACGATCGTTCGCAACCACCTTACAGCAAATCCCTTACGTAACTGCGAAAGTAAAGGTGCTCGTAAGTCTAATTCAGACTTACTAGATCTCAAGCGAGTATCAACGAAAGGAGTAAAAAATGTCATACTCTTATCTCCAAGCTCAGATGTAGAAATCCACCGCATACCTTCTTTGAAATTAATTCAATTCATACAACTAGAAGGCTATCTCTACAAAAAATCTAAGTATTTTTAAAGAAAGTTTGAGAAACAGTAAAAGCTTTTTCAGAGCAAAAAAGATGCTTATAGAAAAATTTTAAATAGCTAGTGATGCTTAATCTGATCGAGTGAATCACGACAAAAATCTTAGATCAAAACTTGCATTCTATCCTCTCATCTTCAATTAGAAGAAGGTAATGACATTGCATCTAAAGCAAGCTATTTAGAAACTTTTCCTAGCACTTTAGTACTTAGAGATCGAATGCAAAAATATACACAATTTAGCTCCAAACACAATCTTGTTTGCCTTCCTTAATCATTTTTCTAAATATATCTACCTTTAGCTAGGTACTGAAAAGTAGGTTTACTTGATTCAATTTATCTGATTGATTCAAAACTTTCCAATAGGTAAAACTCGTAGAAAACTCCTAATAAGATCATTGATACCTCCTAAAAAACCCTGAAAAAGTATTTCTAAATAAAAACTTAAGCCAGCAAGGATGAGGAGAAAAGAATGTTATAGAGAATCTATCAGAACTAGATTCAAAATTTTGAGTATAAATACTTATTCTAGTAGGCTAATAGCCATGTACGTATCATCCGTTGACCTTGACCAACGATGAACTGTCCCCACTGCCACTCCCAACAAATCACGGGAGCGTAATAAATTCACATGATTTGTAGTATGCACTTGAAGGTTTAAAGTTAATGAGAATAATAGACGAAAAATTAGGGTTTTAAATAGATTTATTCTCAATAAAATGCTCGTTCTTGAAAAATAGGCTTCAATGTAGCACAGAGCATACGAATTTATTACGCCCCATTTAACAAAGGCAAATGTCACACAATAACTGGAACGAGCAGCTCGTCTTTAACCACAACTCCGATTGTCGGGATTGCTGCTTTACCAAGCAGGAAAATGCTCTCATTCTAAATCTTGTTGCTCCATTTCTTCTCCAGCTGCGCGGTAGTAAGCAGCGATCGCCGCCTCTTGTTCGCCGCGCAGGGTATAGCGTCGAAAAGCTTTCTCGCTCTGATGTCCGGTTAGTTTTCTGGCATGGGTAGGATCGACACCCATCAGCAATAACTCGGTGCTGTAGGTGTGACGGAACGAGTGTGGGTGTAGCTGGGGAATTTCTGCCAATTCGCCGATCTTTTCTATAGCAAAGTAGATGCCGTGGTAGCTCAATCGCTCACATGAACGAGTTGTATGATGGGATAGAATTAGGGGGCGATCGCAAGCGATCTCCTCTCCTTGTGACTCGCGCCAAGATAAATACTGCTTAAGTGCGTCGCGACTCTGTTTTCGCAACGGCACTAATCGCGGCTCGTTTGTCTTCGTGTCTGCCACAAAGATTAGCTTGCCATCGAACGCACCGACGTTGAGGCTGACAATTTCTCCCGCCCGCAAGCCGTGACTCAAGATGTGGAGTAAAGCTAGATCTCGCTGTTGCGTCTCGCCCAGATACTCGGTTGCCGCCCAGATTTGCCCTACTTGCTCGGCTGTCAAACTTTGAGCAGGGGGTAGAGGGATTTTCTCTAGCTTCACACTGGCAGTTGGATTGACGGCGAGGATGTCAGGATAGGCTAGCACCAGCCAGCCAAAGAAGCTTTTGAGCGTAGCGATCGCGCTGTTGATACTGCTTTTGGAGAGCGCTCTGCCCGATTGAGATTGCACTTCCTCCACTAAATAAGCTTTGTACTGGGCGATATGGCGCGGTTTGATCTCACCCCACAGCAGATCGGTCCAAGCGATAAAGCGCCTCAATTCTCGTTCGTAAACCTTGCGGGAGTTAGGTGCTAAGTTGTTACTGTTGATAAACTCTCTAACTTTAGTCACGCGGATATCAGTTAGTGCCGCCCCAATTTTGGCAGGTCTACCCCGTCTGGGTTGAGATGGGGGCGCAGCATCAAAGCTACCAGTTTGAAGGGAAATCACTTTGATAGGTGGTAGGCGATCGCGATTATCCATACGTACAAATCTTTCAAAAACTAAAAATAGAAGCCTCACGATATGAGTAGCGCCAAGGCTGCATAACCAGACTCGCTATATCAATCGTTAAACAACGGTGGTTCATCGTCCAGCAAACAAGCATTAATTTTGCAAGTGCGCCTGACGTACATCGATCTACTTGACACCCAATCAACAATAGCTTTTTGGACTCGATTTTCACGGCGAAATGGTAATGTTGCTGCATCCGCTCGATTTGCTGTTGCAGTTGGTAAGCGCGAATTACAGGCTGAGTTTTTGGTGTATGGATCGTCACGTTGCCTCCTTAAGCATTCCAAGAGCTTTGGTCGGTTGGTAAGTCCGCTCGCGGATCGAGTGCGCGAATGCGTCGGTTTTCGCAATCGTTCCAGCGCCACAGAACAATATTGATTCCATCCAGATGACGTACAGAAGGAACTCTAATTCCGGCATAATTTTCAGCAATCAGCCGTGATGCTAAATCCCAAGTTGGGGGACGCTGTTTTGAAATCAGCCAAATTTCTTTCCAGGGACACTTAAGGATATCTGGGCTGACAGAGCAGATTGTCTGTACCTGGGGGTCTGTTAGATCGACAATTCCTTTGACATCGACATCGTAAGCGCATAAAGTCCCTGGACGAATACCTAATTCTTGCTCGTACTCCGAGATTGCCGTGATGTAATCCTCGGAGATGTACAGTGCTTCTGTACCAGGTTGGTTAAACCGTCCGCCATGACGGGCTGCGCCTGTACCACTCAAGGGCTGGTATGCCCATTTGGGTGCTAGCATTCTCCAACAGCGGCGTTTTAGCTCAATCGTCGGTACATTCAAGCGTAGACTCCATCGCTCAACATTGCCAAATGCTCTAGCACTGCATCTGCATGTCCTGCTGCAACTAGTTCTTCAGCAGTTTTATTGTCAAACCCACTTAACGGTTGATGACGAAACCAGATAATTGCACGAGAGCGATCGCCCACTAGTTCTGCTGCAACAGTGACGATCCGCGCAATTTCTCCCAAGCGCTGCTGCACTTCTGGAGATTCTGGATGGCGAGTCAAAGTATTGCGATGAAGTTGCGTCAGTTCAGATAGTCGCGCTAAAGAAATATGTAACATCTGCGAGAGAAGGTGAGGAGAGATTACGCCCTTGTGTGGCTCCATCACTTCGGCTAAAAATGGAGATATCATTGTTTTATGCATAAAGTGTGCGATACATTTACATTATACGCACATTTAAGCCGACTGTAACTGTGCGTACCAGCGTCAGTCAAGTAAAAAGCTGAAATATCTAAACTAGATCGGGATCTTCACCTAACTCCCGTAACCTTTGTGCTAGTCGCTCTGCTCGCTGACGCTCTGAGGTGGCTTGTTGTTGCTCCCGTGCGGCTATTTCCTCTGGTAGCAAGACTAAATTGCCCGCGCGATCGTAGAAGCGCAGCCAATCACAAGTCCCTGTTGGCGGTTCTCGACGGATGCTACCTTGCCAAGTTCCCAGCCACAATCCTAAAGTTTCGCACCACAACCAACCGCGCTCGTTCGGGATCAGAGGCTGGTAGCCGCGCCCTAAATCCAAGTGCCATCCCTGTAAGGAGTCGGCAGCAAAAGGATCGTATATGAAGTAATCTGGAGTACGGAACACCCGTTCGTACAAATCTTTTTTCACTCCGCGATCCACTTTTGCCGTACTGGGTGAAAGTAATTCGACAATAACATCGGGATAGCGACCGTCTTCTTCCCACACCACCCAGCCCTGGCGCTCGCGGCTACCGTCTACATCCAAGGCAACAAAAAAATCCCACCTGTAAATTATCCGTTGATGCCACTAGACTAGGAGAACGACCAGAGATGGGTGGGAACGAGCGTCAAAAGGAGCAA
>NZ_RSCK01000088.1:0-26389 GCF_003991895.1 Chroococcidiopsis cubana SAG 39.79 | reverse complement strand
TCGAAATGTAAGAGTGATAGATGGGTCAACTGTCTCTATGCCTGACACTGTAGAGAACCAAAAAGCGTACCCTCAACCAAGTAACCAAAAACCTGGATGTGGATTTCCTCTTGCCAAAATTGGTGTAATATTTAGTTTAGCGACAGGAGCTGCTGTTGCTCTATGTATCGATATTTTGAACACCCACGATATTAAATTAGCTAGGAACTTATATCAGTTTCTTCATCCATTGGATATTCTTTTGGGAGATAGAGCGTTTTGCGCTTATGCTGATTTAGTTGCTATTAAAAAACTTGATTGTGATGCAGTATTCCGGAAACATCAATCCCGAACAACAACAATGCGACAAGGTAAAATTGTTGGAGATTGTGATAAATTGGTGACTTGGTACAAACCTAAAATTTGTCCAAAAGGATTGAGTCTAGATGAATGGGTTGCCCTGCCACCAACCATAATTGTGCGAGAAATCTTCTACTACATTATCATCCCTGGTTTTCGGACTCAACGAGTCAGTTTAATCACAACTCTATTAGATACAACAACTTATTCTTCTCTAAAACTTGTCGAGCTTTATGGTCAACGTTGGAAAGTTGAATTAGATTTAAGACATCTCAAAACTACCTTGGGCATGGATATTTTACGGTGTAAAACTCCCTCTATGGTTCGCAAAGAAATTTATGCTTATTTGCTTGCTTACAATCTACTTCGTAGCTTGATGTGGTTGGCTGGAACTACTTATGGTGTTCCTCCCTTGCGCTTATCTTTACAAGGTACTCGCCACCATTTAAATAACTTTATTCCCCAGTTATTAGCTACTTCTTCAACCAAAGTAGAGCAGATTTATCGCACTTTACTCAAAGTTATTGTTCATAAGGCTATTCCAGAACGCCCAGGTCGCAGTGAACCACGGGTCCGTAAACGTCGCCCTAAGTCTTATCCTCTAATGAAGCAACCCAGACATGAGTTCCGCAGGCAAATGCAAACTGCTTGAATGATGGACGTTTCAGCTTATCTTAGTGCCATTCGGACTTACCTGTTGCTCACTCCAGGCTTCCAGCATACCGATGAGGCGTAGAGCTTTGAGTTGGTCAACAGTAGAGGGGTTCATAGTCTGCTTCCAATTGCATTGGTGATAGTGTTGTAATTTGCGTTAGTGATAGTAGAGCGGTCCTCGGACATTGGCATGTTCCACAACGGGTGCGGGGTCAGGTTGCGTAGGAACAGGTTCGCAGTCGAGGTGAGTGTCGAGAATCGAGCGCACTCGCCGTAGACCGACCATGCCGAAGACATTTGCCCTCTGACAAGCCGCTTCCAATCGGTCACTGCCGGATTGTTGTCCCAGTCGTTGCAGTCCTCGGATAGAGCGGAAGGCTTGTTCTTCATGATCTTTCCGGTCAAAAATGGCTTGTACCTGTGCCTGGGTGTGCGGTCCAATCTGCTGTGCCCATGCCAGGAATCGCTCCTTTGACTGTCGCTTGTACGCCCAGTGCTCTGGGGGCATGTGGTCGGGCAGGGTGGTGTGACGATAAGACACGCGCGACCGTTCATGACAGGCAAGACGCTTGCCATCGTGGAATACTTCAATCAGTTGTTCACTGACTTTGACTCGAACCTCACGCTGCACAAACCAGTAGGGCACTGAATAGTAGTGCCGTTCGACTTCGATGTGATAATCGAGGTTCACCTTAGCGGTCTTCCACCGGGCAAAGACAAACTGCTGAGTAGGTAAGGGCTTCAAGGCAGGTTTGTCCACCTGCTCAAACAAGGCTTGACGGGACAATCCATAGCCGTGCATCACCCGCTCATTCAGGCGTTTGAGTCGGATGGCAATGGTAGCATTAAGGTCGGTAAAGCTGGTAAATTGTTCATGCCGCACCGGAGCGAGGATCTGCCGCTCGACTTCCTGCACTGCCTTTTCCACTTTGGCTTTGTCGCGTGGTTTGCTGGGTCGAGCGGGAATAATTGCCAAACTGTAATGCTCGGCAAACTCCTGGTAGCTGCGATTGACTCCCGGCTCATAGCGACACGGGTCTGTAACCCCAGACTTGAGATTGTCCGGCACAATACACTCCGGTACGCCACCTAAAAACGCCAATGCCCGTTGGTGTGCGCCAATCCAATGGGATAACTCTTGGCTAGGGGTAGCTTCTGCGTAGGTGTAGTTGCTTGCACCCAGACAGGCGACGAAGATTTGTGCCGAGTTCACTTCCCCGGTTTTCGGATGCACGACCGGAATCGTCAACCCGCAGTAGTCCACAAACAGTTTTTCTCCACCCCTGTACACCTGGCGCATCGACAGCTGCTTTTGTCCTCGCCACTGGTTGTAGCGCCGACAGAAGGTGCCGTAGCTGCACTGCCACTGTTGCTTATCTAAGCCCTCTTGCCATAAGAGCGCCAACGTCACGCCTTTGCGCTGAAGTTCCAAATCTACCCGAGCAAAGTCAATTGGCTCTGCTGATTGGGTCACTTTCCGTTTCCCCTTGCCCAATTGTTCCTGAGCTTCGCTGTCACTGAGTTTGTTTAATTGCTCATAGCTCAACCCTTTGGCGCTGGCTCGACGAATATAGTCCTGCACCGTCGAACGCGCCACCGCGCAGCTTTGAGCAATAGCACACTGGCTGTAACCCAACTCGTGCAGTCGTAAAATTTCTCGAAACTTCTCCATTGACAGTAATCCTCCTTGTCGTTTCCGTTTCGTCATCCACTGAGTCCTCTGGGTCAAAACTGACCGCAGTGTAGAAGCAGGTGCCGAAGTTAGCTGAGAATCACCTGCCGAACTTGGTGGGAATAGGGTGCCGAAGTTGGGTGAGAATTACCTGCCGAAGTTTGTGAAATTTTGCAACTCGCTGGGTGCTGAGGAACGAAAACAAATTACGGCAAATGGGGATGAATTGATTAAGGTATACAAGGCACCTTTAGAGAAATCGCTCCCAAGGGATTACATCCCAGAACCTACCAATCCTGCTCCTGGAGAAGGAAGGCATTGGATTGACAGCAAATCGCCGGAATCTCGGGGTTTGCCCTTCACCAAGACGTTTATTTACGGAACATACAATGGAGAAATAGTCTTTGGGGAGCCGATGCTGACCAAATCTTGGTTAGAAACACAACCGAATTTTACCGAAGCTCTAAAACTTCCAGAAGTATACTCCAAGAGTGCCTACTATCCCACTTCATATAGCGTTAAATACGATCAAACACGGCAAGCATATACCGTGTCTCTCGATCGATTGATGTTTCGCTCTTCAAAATCTTTTGAAGACAAGATTTAAGCGGTCGTCCACATAAGACGAGCGCAGCTCTTTTTAGCAGGAGAGTCTGACATCCTCCCGACGCTGCACTTCGTGACAGCGCGGGGTTCCCAGCTCAACCAGTCAACTTATCAACCAAGTTCTCACTTAATTGACAGAGGTTGGTCTGTCCTTGGGCGTTAATTCCCCAATGCCCTTGGGTACTCGCAATTTTTAATCCTCTAGCTAAAAGCACCTTCGCTGCATTTTCGTCGCGACAAAGATTCGCACCACAACTACAAATATGAGTCCTAGTGCTAAGGCTTTTCTTGACGATTTGACCGCAAGAACTGCACTCTTGACTGCTCCATTGTGGGGGTGCTGGAACGACTATTTTGCCAAAGATTTGACCGTAGTATTCCAGCCAATCAAAAAACATTCTCCATGCAGCATCGCTAATACTTTTGGCAAGATGATGATTCTTCACCAGATTCCGCACTCTCAATGCTTCAAACACCACGAGGTCGCTAGACTTCACTACGGATCTTGCCAACTTGACGGCAAAATCTTTCCGCTGGCGCGATACTTTGAGATGCTTTCTTCCCAGTTTGTTGACAGCCTTTTTCCTTTTATTAGAACCTTTAACTTTGTGGTTTACTCGACGCTGCAAGCGTTTCAAGGCTTTCTCCGATTTTCGCAAATGACGAGGATTTTCTACCTTGTTACCACGATTATCGGTATAAAAGTGAAGCAACCCGACATCCAAAGCAATCACTTGCTCTGTTGGTTCTATTTCCTCACTGCGTTCGTGTTGAATACAGAATTGAGCATAGTACCCATCTGCGCGTCTCACTACCCTAACTCGCTTAATTTGTCCAAGTTGGTAGTAGCTAAGGTCAGCCGCACCAATCATGCGAAATGTACCAGCTTTGAAGCCGTCGATGAAATTGATAGATTGTCTATCCTCAGACAGCTTATAACCACTGGTTTTGTACTCAACGGAACGGGCTTTTTTGAACTTGGGAAATCCCTTCTTTTTAACAGAAGGATTTTTGCAGTTGTCGTAGAATCGCTTAATCGATTGCCACGCTCGTTCGGCGGATGCCTGACGCGCCATCGAGTTAAGCTTTCCCGCCCATTCGTACTCAGTCGCCAAGTCCTTGCAGAGGCGAGACAAGTCATATTGTCCGATACCTTGATTGTCCATCCAGTATCGAACGCACTTGTTGCGGATAAAGCCAGCCGTCCTAACCATCTCATCGATGATTTGGAACTGATTATCCGAACCCCTAAGTTTAGCTTCAAGTACAAACACAACAACTATTGGCTGAGCTTATGAGATTATTTTACCATAAGGTTGCGCTTCGCTCTTTAGTTTATTGGTCGGCATTCATAAGCAGCGCAAGCGCCGTCGCACGGCGCATTGTAGCTGCGTCCCAGCGCCGCGATACTCGACGGCGTGGGCATTCTGCCGACATTTAGGTAAGTTTCAAAACAAGCAACAACGCATAAGTTTACAGCTTCGAGCTTGAAGTCCCTTTCACTCAGATTAATAATGAAGCTACTTTTTTGCTAAATGCCAAAATCTTGCTTCAGCTGAGCGACCCAAGCTTTGATGCGCTCATCTGTTAAGTCTGATTGATTATCTTCATCTAATGCCAAACCGACAAACTTACCATCACGTAGAGCTTTAGAATCAGTAAATTCGTAACCATCTGTAGACCAATAGCCAACTGTTTCGCCACCTCGTTCGACAATTTTTTCTTCTAACATACCCATAGCATCTTGGAAAGTGTCGGGATAGCCTACTTGGTCGCCTTCACCAAAATAGGCAACTTTCTTACTCGTGAAGTCGATGTTGTCAAGCTCGTCATAGAAGTCTTCCCAATCGCTTTGCAGCTCGCCAACGTTCCAAGTAGGGCAACCAACAATGATATAACTATAATTATTAAAATCATTTGGTTCAGCCTTGGAAACATCATTTAAGTTTACAACAGTATTTCCACCAAACTCTTTTTGAATTGTTTCTGCCGCAGTCTGCGTATTGCTGGTTTGAGTTCCGAAAAATAAACCTATCTTTGCCATTGTTCTTCCTCCCTTCTAGTTGGTATTAGAAATATTTACATCGTAATTCGCAAGCGCAATTATAAATCTCTATTTATTGTTTACGTACTTGATAGATAAATACTTCCTCCATAAGAGAGAACAGATTTTTAAATGAGCTGCGAGGAAAAAGACAAGCAAGATACTTCTATTACATCAAACCTCTGGGCAGAACTAGCTTGCGCTATTGCAATAAAATTTAAGACGTTTATTTTCTACTTTAAAGAATTATGGATATGCATTTCATCTCTTTCTTACACGGGTATGTTTTCTGTCTTTCGATAGATAAAGATTTCATACTAATTTCATTCTGATATGCATAGCTATTTTGAATTCTCACTTATTAAGAATTTCATACCTATTTCATTTCTTAGTGAAAAAATTAAGTATAGAAGAACCTATCACTGGTAGAAATTTGCCAGTAATATTGTTATGGGCTTTGATTACGACCTATTTATAATTGGTGCAGGTCCTGGAGGCATTGCGGCTGCTAGACGTGCTGCCGAATACGGTGCCCGCGTAGCAATTTCAGAACGCGATCGAGTAGGCGGCACTTGTGTTGTTCATGGCTGTATTCCTGAGAAACTGATGGTCTATGCTGCTAGTTTCTCCCATGTTTTTGAAGATGCTGACGAATATGGATGGGGCAAAGTTCATCGCCGCGTCAATTGGGATCGATTTATGGCGGCTAAAGACCGAGCGATCGAGCATTTGAGTCAGTTGCATATTCAGCATCTTCAACAAGCAGGAGTTGAACTGATTTACGGAAATACCAAGTTTTTAGATGCTAGTACTTTGGATATTGAAGGACGCAAAGTTACTGCTGACAAAATTTTGATTGCCGTGGGTGGGGAGGCTATTAAGCCAGACATCCCAGGAATCGAATATGCTATTACATCGCGGCAGATGTTTGAACTCAAACAGCAACCAGAGCATATAGCCATTATCGGCAGCGACCAAATCGCCGTGAAGTTTGCTGGGAGTATGAATGGTTTGATCTCAAAAGTCACTTCAGTCGTACCTGAAGACCGCATTCTACCAGGTCGAGATGAAACTCTTCGTACTACCGTTCAAGAAAGCATGACAAAGAACGGTATTCAAATTTTTTGCAATACAAAAGTCAAAAAAATTGAAAGACTACGAGATAGTTTACGTTTAAGTTTGTCGGGAGATGATCGAGACACTATAACTGTAGATACCGTTCTTTATGTTATGGGTCGCGTCCCTAATTTAAGCGGTCTCGATCTGGAGAAGGCAGGCGTTGCCGTCAATCGAGGCGCGATCGCTGTAGACGAGTACAGCTATACCAACAAAGCAAATATCTATGCAGTTGGAGATTGTACGAACCGCCCCCACTGGACTCCAGTTGCTATTGCTTCTGGTCGCGCTTTTGCCGATACCGTCTTTGGCAAACAACCTCGAACCGTGAGTTTTGAGTGCATTCCCTCAGCAGTTTCTTCCCAACCCGAAGCTGCTACTGTAGGTTTGACTGAAGCGGAGGCACGGGAAAATTTTGGGGAAGCTGTATGCTGCTATTCTCAAAGATTTCAACCTCTTTTCGACAGTATTGCCGAACCGGAACAGAAAACTCTAATCAAATTAGTGGTAGATCGCAACACAGATCGAGTGTTGGGCGCTCATATGGTAGGTGAGTATGCTACTGAGATTATCGCTCTTTCATCACTTTTAAAAGAGAAAAATCGGAGTTGATTTCCAGGCTTAAGATGAGGCGAGGGCTTGAGCGTTTATTTTCTCATACGTTGGCTGAAATCAAGGTTTTTCGTAAAAGTGTTGTGCTGTAAGGGTTGTAAATTATTTTCTTAAAAGAGTGATTAAAGAGCGTTATTCAATGTCTTGGACTTGCTATTCGCACGGGTGTGACTAAGAAAGACTTCAATGCAACAATCGGTATTCATCCCTCGGCTGCGGAAGAGTTTTTCACCCTACGCTAATTATTACTACTGCGTGAACTACATTCAGCTAGAACTCATCAGATGTAGAAAATCCGATCCAGCTAATTAAAGGTAAATATGCGTTTTAAACCAGTTTTATGGATAGTGACGTTTGCACTAACTCTGGGACTAGTACAAAGCGGCGGAAATAAGCAAACCATTAAATAGCTAAAACTTTCCCCTTATATGTCCACTTAAAAGGTTTAGCCATTGTTTGATTAAAGTAATCGATAAAATGGAGAATTCGATTTTTCAAATCATCTTTGCTAACGAAACTTGCACGCTTGAGCAATTTCCGAACCAAAATACTGAATCAAATCTCAATTTGATTGAGCCAAGAACAGTGTTTAGGAGTGTAATGAAAAACGATTCGATGTGTTGGGTTAGTCAAAAAGTCCGCACGAGATTTCATGGATTTGAGAATACCGCTTTTTCCCTTCATGCCTAAATCTACATCCAAACCTTCTTTTTCTGCAATCAAACGAACCAAGGACTCAGATTGATGAGTATTAAGACAATCCATGATGAAATGCCATTTTTTGGCTTCAGGATCAGTTTCAATAACTCGTCGTATATTAAGGACAAAATCTGATTCGGTTCTCGAATCTCCACAAGTTGGTTCGACAATATGACCAGTGGCAACATTGAAATTAGCGATCAAGGTCTGCGTACCATGACGAATGTATTCAAATTCTCTTCTCTCTACTTTGCCTGGTCGCATCGGTAAGTCTTGTTCTAATCGCTCAGTAGCTTGAATACCTGTCATTTCATCAATTGATATTGTCCGCTCTCCTTGAAGATGACGTTCAATTGCACTCATGTATAGGACGGTAATATCTTCAACTTTGATGTCAAAGTTTTCATCTGGGGGGGGGAGTCAGCCAGTACCTGTTTTGATGTGGCTTCAATTGAGCTTCTTCTAATAATCTTCCAACGTGACGAGGGGATATGCTTTCAACTATTCCCTGTTTCATCATTTCGTCAGCTAGTTCCCTTGTTGTCCAATGACTGATTGGTCTGCCATAATCTTCAGGTCTTGAACATGCAAGTGCAAATAGCTCGATAATTTGCTCCATACTAAATTTGGCTGGTGCGCCACTTCTCTCAGAGTCTTGTAATTTCTCAAAAACTGATAATTCTTTATTCTCGTTTTCTAACCATCGAGTTCGCCATAAACGAGCCATCTGCCTATTGATATCTAAAGTTCGAGCGATTTGGCGATGATTTTTTCCCTCAGATGCCAATAGGATTATTTTGCCTCTGAGTGCAATTTGCTGTGGAGTATTGTGTCGGCTGATTAACTGTTGTAGTTCCCAGCGTTCACCATCACTTAATTTTAATTCCTTTGGAGCGAGTAGTGCCACACCCCGATCCTTTGGCTATCAACCCAAACAACTGTTCCATGACTATTATTCTCCCACAATTATGGTCTGCTTATTTCCGCCGCTTTGTACTAGTACTCTTAACACCCCAGTTGGGAATAAGTCAAAATTTACCTAACACTCAAGAGAGCGATCGCAATTCCATTGCCCAAAACTCTCCTTCATCTCAACAGGCAACAAACTCAAAAATGCCTGGAATGAAAATGCCTGGCACGAATGAGGCGGATCTCAGAAGACCTGCAATTGATTTTGTTCTAATCGTTTGGTTTAGCCTGACAGCTATTTCAGTAGTCTACGTAGCTTGGGATGCATTCACCAGTAATCCTGAGTTAACAGTAATGAAGTGGGGATGGCTGTTAGTGACTCTCTACACGGGGGCGATTGGTGCGGCGCTGTACGTTCTGTCCTGTCAGGAACCAGAACCGATGCAGCATGAGGAGTTTGTCAAACCTCTGTGGAAGCAAACCTTGGGTTCGACGATTCACTGTTTGGCAGGTGACGCAACGGGAATCATTGTCGCTGCGGCAGTTACTATGACGCTCGGACTCCCGATGTGGCTCGATGTTATCTCCGAGTATGTTTTCGGCTTTGCCTTTGGGCTGTTTGTGTTTCAATCTCTATTTATGAGAGATATGCTGGGCGGCTCGTACCTCAAAGCCGTTCGGCGTTCTTTCATACCAGAATGGCTCTCCATGAATGCGGTGATGGCAGGCATGATTCCAGTGATGGTGATTTTGATGAGTCGCGACATGACCGCAATGGAGGCAACCTCAATCCGCTTTTGGGGCGTGATGTCTCTTGCAACTCTAGTGGGATTTGTCGTTGCTTTTCCAGTCAATATGTGGCTTGTAGCAGTGGGTTTAAAACATGGCATGGGTACTGTGAGGGTATTGGGTAGAGGCGGTCACAGCTTGGCTGCTGAGACAGAACGGATTGCCACAACCTTTGGTGAAGTACCTGCACCTAATGCTTCTACACATCAGGTTATGAAAGGAATGTGAGTATGAAAACCCATAAAAATCGGGATATGAATTCGTCTGCTGCTAATTCGCACGCAGGTATGACGATGAAATCCAAAGCGACGCGATCGCAACTTTTGGCTGTAACGCTATTGACATTAATAGCACTAGCATTTGGCATTCTTATCGCCGCACTCTACGGTGACTTTACAATGAGTGCTAGGAATATGCAGCAAGAATCGATGCCTCAAATGGATATGAGCAACCAATCTGCGTCTGGGATGAACGCGGGCGATCGGTCTATGCCTGGGATGGATATGGGTAGTCAGAAATCTCCAGCACCAGTGTCATCACTAGCACCTACACCTATGACTAGCGTTACTCAGATGAATGGTCTAGTCATGCCACCTGGAATGATTATGACTGCCGATACGAGCATGGAAGCAATGGAAGACATGGCAGCAGTAGATCTGACAAAGATAGCCTACACTGCTCCTGTTGATGCACGGGGCGATCGGACTCTAACGCCCAAACTAGAGAACGGTGTGAAGGTCTTTAACCTCGACGTTTCTTTAATCAAGTGGAATATTCTGCCGGATGTCCAAGTAGCTGCTTATGCCTTCAACCGTCAAATTCCAGGACCGCGTATTCGGGTAACTGAGGGCGATCGCGTGCGAATCGTAGTTAAAAATAATTTGCCCGAACCTACCACAGTTCACTGGCATGGCATGATTCTACCTAACAATATGGATGGTCCAGCCGATATTACCCAAAAGCCAATTGCACCAGGCGCGAGCTATACCTACGAGTTCACTGTCAAGCAAGCAGGCACGTATTTTTACCACTCGCACAAGGATATAGACCGCCAGCAAACGCTAGGAATGTATGGTGCGTTGATTGTCGATCCCAAGAATAAACCCAAAACTCCTGCTTACGACCGAGAGGTTGTAGTTCAACTTCAGGAGTGGACTGTCAAGCAAGGCTATACCTTTCCAGCCATGCCGATGGAAGGGTTACTACCGAACTTTTTCACAATCAACGGCAAAGCCTATCCCAATACAGAAACCATCAATGCTAAGGTGGGCGAGAAAATCCGTTTCCGCTTAGTTGGTTCAAATAACGCTTTCATCCATCCCATGCATATTCATGGTGGTCCATTCAAGATTGTCGAGGCAGACGGAAATCCCGTACCTGTTGCTGCCCAAATTGAAAAAGACACGATTAATGTAGCTCCTGGCGAGCGCTACGATGTAATTTGGACGGCACGCAACAAAGGTAAGTGGTTGCTGCATTGTCACATCGCTCATCATGCGACAAATGACAACGTTGAGGTAAAAGGAGGAGGGGGGTTAACGATGCTCGTCAACGTTACCTGAATTATTCGCTTTATTTAGATATACGTTAGAGGGTATTATGAATCGTTTCAGTTACACGATCGCTGCTACCGCACTCGGGCTACTAGCATTAGTAGGGTGTAGCAATGCTCAACAACCTACTACACAGGCTCCTTCTAGTACTGAATCAACTGCTCAATCCCCCTCTAAAACCTCTGATGCTAGCCAGGAAAGTTTTAGTGCCTTAACTACTGTGGTGTCGAACACGAGAGCAGTGGTTGAAGCAGGAAACTTCGATCGGGCTAGGCAGGAGTTTAACAAGTTTGAGGACACATGGTTAAAGGTTGAGGATGGTGTCAAAGCCAAAGCTGCCGATAGCTATAACTCAAGTTCAGGGTGCGCTCAAAGGAAACGACAAAGTGAAAGCTGATTGAGTATGTCTGGTTTGTTTGGTAGAAAAAAGCCAAAACTCAGAAGAGATTAAACAAGGCAATAGCTTTAATCGTGTAATACTAAGTTCCGCTTGACGATTGGCTCATTCTTATAATTTACCACCATACTCAGCAATACTTTGTTACGATTGCAAAACCTTTTCGGGTTTGTAGAGATCGCTTTGAGTACAATTTACCAGTGCTGTTTCACGAATTTACTGTTGTAAGTGGTGCTAAAACACTCTTCAAAAAAAGCTAAACTCTTCCCTAGAAATAACTCCAAAAAGTGTAAGTGGCAGGCGATAATTGTTGGAATATTAACTTTAGCTTCGCTCATGCTTCTTTGGCAGGTATTTTGGTTACGCAAAATCTCTATCGATCGTGGTGAATATATCCCACCAGCCTTAGCAATGACAGGAGGAAACCCTTACATTCGAGCGTTGATGCGGACTATTTCGGCAAGTGAAGCTCAAGATTCTAACCCTTACACTCTGCTTTATGGTGGCGAACACTTCTGGAATCTCAACCGCCATCCAAACGGATGTATCACAATTATTTCTGGTCCGCATCAAGGTGAGTGTACGACAGCCGCAGGTCGCTATCAACTTCTGACTTCTACATGGCAGAAGAAAGTTCAGCAGTATCATCCCAAACACTTGAAAGGGAATACAATTTCTTACAGTTTTGAGCCGGAATTACAAGATCGGGTGGTATATGCATGGCTGAGCGATCGCCATGCTTGGGGAAACGACATTGCCGCCCTTCTCAAGCAAGAAAAACTGGAGCAGGTTTTACAACTTTTGTCAGCTACTTGGACGAGTCTCGGCTACGGTATAGAAAATAATTTAATCACGCCCAGATTAGCATGGATTTATCAGAAAATACTTGCTGAAGAATTGGCTCAAGTAAATTCAACTTCTATACGGAAAAAGCCAGATATTCGGCACTAAGAAACGATTTGCTTGCTTGAAATGAAAAACAGGACTATCGCTTCATCAAGCGATTAACACAACTGGGAAGGGGATTTAGTTCGTTCAACACAGCTTTGGCGTTCTTTGAGAGGATTTGAGGCAATGAATGTGATTTGTAAATCAGGTTCAAGGCGTTAAAAAAAGCGACGTGCGAGCATCAATAAAGCTAGTATCTCAACTTTTTGAAATTGCACAATAACAAACAGGAATTGAGAAGGATTTTCTGTCATCAAATCGTTTTTGCGACACAACCTATCGAAAGCAGTTGGCATTGTACTAGTGCTTCTGGCACTGCTCGATATTTACTTCACTGCTTCAAATCTCGGTAGTAGTAACAGCTTGACGCTCGAATGCGTCCAAACGCTCGGCTGAATTCCGCGCTCGTCCCATGACCTTTGGGAATCTACGTCTAGAAGGTAGACTCTACGATGCTACTAATCTGGCAATCATCTCATTCTCTGAGTCTAAGCCGACGTAATAACATGGCATTAATCGAAACAACAACAGTCGAAACGCTCATGAAGATAGCACCCACTGCTGGAGATAACAAAATTCCAGAGGAATAAGCGACCCCTGCGGCTAAAGGAATGCCAATGACGTTGTAACCCGTTGCCCAAAACAGATTTTGCAGCATTTTATTGTAGGTCGCTTTTGCCAACTTCAATGCATATGTGGCATCGAGGGGACTACTATTGATCAATACCAAATCTGCGGATTCGATCGCGACATTGGTTCCAGCCCCAATCGCTAGTCCTAAATCTGCCTCAGTGAGAGCAGGCGCATCATTAATCCCATCTCCCACAAAAGCAGTTGGTTTTTCGGCTTTGAGTCTGCGGATAATTGAGGCTTTATCTTGCGGTAGCACGCGGGCATAGTAGCGATTGATGTTTAAATCCTCAGCAACGGTCTTGGCAACTGCTTCTGCATCGCCCGTAATCATCACCACTTGCACGCCCATTTCCTGCAATCTGGCGACAGCTTCTCTTGCAGGTTCCCGCACTCGATCGGCTAATCCAAAAACAGCCAGCACTTGCCGCTCGTCCATGAGGACGATCGCGCTTTCTCCCCGCGACTCGCTTTGCTCCAATCCCGCTTGTAAAGCTGCTGGGAATGCCAGCTTCAATTCGCGCACCCATTCAGGTCTACCGACTCGATAACGTTGGTTGTTTACCGTGCCTTCCACACCGCTACCAGGAATTGCTTGAAAATCTTCGCCTTTTGTAAATTGAATCTGGCGGCGATCGGCTTCCTGCACGATCGCTTGAGCCAGAGGATGTTCGGAGAGCGATTCTAGGGTTGCCGCGATTCCTAACGCTTTAAGTTCGTCAATTTTATCTGTATAAATTCGTTGAACTCCAAATTGTCCTTCCGTTAACGTTCCAGTTTTATCGAATGCAATTGTTTGAATGTTTCTTGCTCGCTCAAATGCTTCTCGGCTGCGAACTAAAATTCCATGTTTTGCAGACATCGCTGTTGCATTGACAATCACGAGTGGAATCGCTAAACCTAATGCGTGCGGACAAGCAATCACTAATACCGTTACAGCGCGATTAATCGCAAAAGTGGTATCAGGACCAAATGCCAGCCAAACAATAAAGGTCAGCGTTGCAACTGCGATCGCAATTAGCGTCAACCAATACGCTAATCGATCCGCTAATGCTTGATAGCGGCTTTTAGAGCTTTGCGCTTCCTCAACCAGGCGCACGATTTGACTGAGAGTAGTTTGTTCGCCTGTTCGAGTAACTTTCACGGTCAACGCGCCATCTCCATTTACGGCTCCGGCAACCACTTCATCGTTGACTTGCTTGGTAACTGGACGGGATTCGCCTGTGAGAAAAGCTTCATTCACGCTTGAAGCACCTTCTGTGACTTCGCCATCGATCGGAATTTGTTCGCCAGGACGAACTAGAATTAAGTCATCGTGTTGTAGCGTATCGACCTGAACATCCTCAACTCGTCCATTGACCAAACGATGTGCCACGGTAGGCACGAGTTCTGCTAAATTCTCTAAGGCTCGACTTGCGCCCTGAACCGATGCCATTTCGATCCAGTGCCCTAGCAGCATGATGTCAACGAGCGTTACCAATTCCCAATAAAATGGTTCGCCTCTCAGTCCAAATGAAACAGCAAGACTGTAAATAAAGGCAACAGTGATGGCGAGCGCAATCAGCGTCATCATGCCAATCTTGCTGTGAAATTCGCGCCATGCCCCTCGTAGAAAAACC
Source organism: Chroococcidiopsis cubana SAG 39.79 (assembly GCF_003991895.1). Taxonomy (NCBI): domain Bacteria; kingdom Bacillati; phylum Cyanobacteriota; class Cyanophyceae; order Chroococcidiopsidales; family Chroococcidiopsidaceae; genus Chroococcidiopsis; species Chroococcidiopsis cubana. The sequence goes on along the minus strand of NZ_RSCK01000088.1, from coordinate 11,802 downwards.
CAACCGCCATAAAAGTAGATGACTGTGCTGAGAATTGGGGCAACCCACTCTGAACCAGGAAACGCGATCGCGCGATACCCAAACCACATTTGAAACATGGGCGCGTAGTACAGCACGGGTAAACTTAGCACTAGGCAGATGAAGAATCGTCGCTGAAAGATTTCTGGACTATGTCCTGCGTGCTTATCATGGTGGGAATGTTGCTGTCGAGCTTCATGCAAATCCTGACGGACATCAGCAAGCTGCCTCTGATGTTCGTCATGTCCAACGTATTCTTGCTGGGGTTGCTGATGTCCGTGTTGCTCGTGGTTGTGTCGCATAAGTCTCTTTATAAAAGTGCAGAAAAATGTAGATGGTTCGAGATTTTCAAAACAATGTATAAGAATTATCCATCTCAAGTCTTACGGGAAAAACTAGATCTTCGGCACTAAAAAACGATTTGCTTGAAATGAAAAATAGTGATGGACAGATGTTGAATACTACCACCACTACATTATTATTTATATTCTCTAACGGGATGTACCAGGAGCAAGCAGTGATGGCTCAGGTTCCATAGATGACGAACCTGCTGGAGTAGCACCATTGTATTGAATACCATAATTCTTCGAGAGCATACTTCGCAACTGCGTAATCTCACCTGCTTGTTGAATAACGACATTCGAGGCAAGTTCTATAAATTCATTATGATAGGCGCGATCGATAATTTCTCCAGCGAACTCGATCGCACCCCAGTGGTGTGAGGTTAATGTCTTCATAAACTCAATCTCGAACTCGCTACCATTTAGCGACTCCAACTGCTTCACGACATTTCTGCCAAAATTGTTTGCAGTGGGTTGATAGTTAATTCCATACCAATTACTCAGCCACGATCGCATTGTTTGGATTTCTTGTTGCTGGGCTTCAATCACCTGCTCGCAAAGCGATCTTAATTCGTTGCGCGAAGCTTTCTCTACGCATACTTGCGCCATCTGAACTGCAAAGTTATGACCGTCGATCAGATCTCTGAGCAAGCGAATTTCTAATATTGTGAGTCTATTTCTTGGTGCGGGTGCGTCTGCCTTAGCTGGTATCTTGGTAGCAACGAGCGTACCAAAAGTAAGTGTCATCGCTACCAGCAAATGGGTGGTAAATTTAGCAGCCCAGTTTTGTTGTGTGTTACTATTAAAAAACATAACAGTGTTGATTCAAGTAAGTAGTTGGAATTACACAGACATTAGACGCTCCGCTCGAACTCGAACGCAGTCAAGAAGGCGAAAATTGAAAGCAATTCATTCATAGGATTAGCAATGTGTTAAAGCAAAATCTATGAAGACAGCTTTTTGGCAAGGTAAATGAATACCGTCTATCGAGTTTTCAGGCAAGACACCTAAAACAATCTATCCACCTTAAAGCAGGTACAGAATACCCACTCTAACTGTAACTTTTGGGTTATTTGTAGTTTGTTAGACCCGTAGCTCCAGAGGCAAGTTCAGCATAGAACGTGAAGAATGCTAATTCATCGTTCTGAAGTGAGAGTCATAATTTCTTCCTATTGAAAGACAAGCATTTCATCTCAATTTCATCGCCGTATGCGGTCTTTGCTACAAAGAATAAAAAAGTCGCCTTTTATACTTAGAGTCAAATTATTCGTTCTTCTCACTAACGCGGGCACTGACCTTGCTTTATCGAACTAGAGGTGCGATCGCGATTGACTAGTGAAAAATTTCATCCAAATTTCATCCTGCTTTGCAATACTTAATACTTAGGGCGATTCGATTGCCATGTCGAGCGAAACCTTTGTCTTGCGTTAGCAGTCAGTTACGCTGGCAAACATAACTGTTGACTCTCCAGCCAACTGGAGATTTTACACTGAGAAAGGAAATTCTTAAGCAATAGATTTATGAGTACAAAGTCGTTTATGCAACCTAATTCTACGAAGACTAAGTTTTTGGCGTTAACTCTGGCTGCGATCGCCACAATGACAAGCGGGTTACTCGCTGCTAGTTTTGGTGCCTTGGCAAAAGATAGTAAAACTTCAAATACCACCAACGCTCATCTGAAGCAGAATATGCAGCATGGAAGCGGTATGATGAATCACGGCAGTGGCATGATGAATCACGGCAGTGGCATGATGCAACATGGTAGCGGCATGTCAATGGACTTAGGTCCAGCCGATGCTTACTACGATCTGCGGTTCATTGATGGAATGAGATTGCACCACCGAGGCGCGATCGCAATGGCGAAAGAAGCGCAGCTCAAATCAAAGCGTCCTGAGATTAAAAAATTGGCAGGCAACATTATCATCGCCCAAAACCGTGAAGAAAACGAGCTGCTGCGGAAGTGGCGACAGCAATGGTATCCCCAAGCTAGTAAAGAGCCTGTTGCCTATGGCGGAGAGGGCAAACCTGTAGTGCCAATGACAAAGCAACAACAGCAAAGCATGTCAATGATGATGGACTTGGGAACTGCTGACGCTCAGTTTGACTTGCGCTTTATGAATGCCATGATTGCTCACCACGAAGGGGCGGTGATGATGGCTCAAGATGCTTTGCAGAAGTCGAAGCGACCCGAAATCAAACAACTGGCTAATGAAATTGTCACTTCACAACAAAAAGAAATCGCTCAAATGATGCAATGGCGCAAAGCCTGGTATAACCAGTAACCCAGTCATGCAGTGTAGAGCTGAAAACGCATACACTACACTGCTTAAAGCTACGACAGCATGGATTCCTAGCGAAATAAAGCGATTTGGGCGTGCAAGTATGGCGATCGCATTGAAGGTGAAACAAATTTCCTATGAAATGGCTAATTGCCAATCGTCATTTCATCTTGATTTCATCTGCATAGGAGAAACTAGATACTTAGTAGTGCAGTTGTAGTGCTGTGCTAGCTTCAGGCAAAAAGTCAAAACCTGCTTCGATGCCAACACGGTAAACTTCGCTTCTACGGTACATAAGGACATTTCTAGTGATGCTCAAACCATACCGTCTCCAATCATCTGCACCGCTTCGCCGCTTCTCTGGGGTGATCGTCAGCCTCGCAATCCTGATAGCTCCAGTTACTGTGTTAGCTCACGGCGGACACGGAGACGAATTTCAAGGAGGAGGAAGCGAGGCAACTCAATCACCTGACTCGATTCAAGTTGATGCCGAAACTGCCAAGCGGCTAGGAATCAAAGTCGAGCCAGTTAGCCGACAGCGATTAGCAGTAGGGCTAAAAACGACCGGACAAATTGAAACTCTGCCCAATCAGCAAGTAGAAGTCACGACACCAATTTCAGGAGCTAAAGTAGCCCAGTTGTTAGTGCAGCCTGGGGCTTCCGTGCAAGCAGGTCAACCCGTTGCCGTTATCTCTACTCCCGATTTAGTAGAACTGCGCGTCACTTCCCAGGAAAAGCGAGCGGAGGCACAAGCAGATTTGCAAAAAGCGCAAGCAGACTTGAGACTAGCGCAACAAAACTATCAGCGTTTCTCGCAAATTGCCGCAGCAGAAATTGCCCAAGCACAAAGCCAAGTAGACTTTGCCCAAGAAAAGTCTGACAAAGACCAAGTTTTATTGACTAAAGGTGCAATTCCCCGTCGCCAAGCCCTAGAATCCGAAACCCAGCTAGCCGAAGCTAAAGCTAAACTTACAGCAGCTAACAGCCGCCGAGACGTTATTGCAGCCGAAGCAGATCTCAAACGCGCTCAGTCATCCGTGCAAGCGGCTCAGTCCCGCCTCAACCTCAGCGATGCTGCATATCAAACTCGACTGCAACAACTGGGTGCAAAAGCCAACGCTCAAGGGCTGGTGACAGTTACGGCTCCCATCTCTGGTAGAGTTGCCGATCGCGAAGTCACTATCGGTCAATCTTTCCAAGACGCAGGTGGCAAGCTGATGACAATTGTGAACGACAGTCGGGTTTATGCTACAGCTAACATCTATGAAAAAGATTTAGATAAAGTTAAAAAAGGTCAGTCAGTCAAAGTCACGGTTGCTTCCATGCCCAATCGCACTTTCACCGGACGCATCACCGTAATTGGCTCGGTGGTGGAAGGTGAAACGCGGGTAGTACCTGTCAAAGCCGAAATCGATAATTCTAGCGGAGTCCTCAAGCCAGGAATGTTTGCCCAACTAGAAGTGCTAACGGATCGGACATCTACAGCACTCTTGGCAATTCCCAGCTCGGCTGTGGTGGAAGCTAATGGCAAGCAGATGGTTTACATCCAAAATGGCAATGCTTACCAAGCAGCTGAAGTCACTTTAGGTCAAACATCTGGAGACACGATCGAAGTGAAAAGCGGCTTATTTGAGGGGGATGCGATCGTTACCCAACGCGCGCCCCAACTTTACGCACAGTCTTTACGGGGAGGTGGAAAAGAAGCTCCAGCAGCAGACGGAGAAGCCGAAGCACCTGAAGCAAGTAACCCAGGAAAAAGCCCTGCCTCTACAACAGCAGGAGCGCAATTTCCTTGGTGGTTGGCAGGAGCAGCAGGGGGATTAGCAATTGGTACTGCTGCTTTCGCAGCAGGTGCTATTTGGTCTGGTCGTCGCACTAAATCTCAGCTCGTACCAGCATCTACAGGATTTGCTGACGAATCTCATAATTATCCTAACGGTACTAATGGTAATGGTTCTACCAAATCAGCGACTTACCATACACCCAAACTAGACGAGCGAGCAGAATCTGTTTCTGGTGATGAATCATACTCAATGAACGACAACCACCATCCAAGGAGCCAGCACTCAGAAGTCAGAGACCGAAAGTAAAATCGTTCATCCATTCATATTGAAAATTTGAAAATTCAAGACTATTACAATGCTCAGTGCTATTATTCGGTGGGCGATCGCTCGACGTTGGCTCGTGATTTTAGGTGCAATCGTTCTCACATTTTGGATATTTCGCACCATAGTACAAATGCCGCTGGATGTGTTTCCCAGCTTTGCACCCCCGCAAGTAGAAATTCAAACGGAAGCACCAGGACTCGCTCCCGAAGAAGTTGAATCTCTAGTAACTTTACCCATTGAGAGTGCAATTAACGGTACGCCAGGAGTGACAGCAGTACGCTCTTCTAGTGCAGCAAGCATCTCTGTTGTCAGAGTTATCTTTAACTGGGAAACCAATATCTATCAAGCGCGGCAGCTAGTAACAGAGCGGTTACAACAAGCATCTGGCAAGCTTCCTGAAGGGGTGGAAACGCCACAAATTTCTCCTACTAGCTCTCCAGTCGGCACCGTCATCAAATACGCCTTTACTTCCTCAAGCACTCCCCTGATGGAAGTGCGGCGCATTGTTGATTGGCAAGTGACGAATCGCTTGTTAGCCGTACCAGGTGTGTCTCAGGTGGTAGCATTTGGTGGAGATGTGCGTCAGTATCAGGTACTGGTCGATCCTGAAAAGCTGAAAGCTTTTGACGTATCCTTACAAGACGTTACCGAAGCCGTTGCTGCCGCAAATGCCAATGCTCCAGGTGGCTACTTAATTACCCCTGACCGAGAACGGTTGATCCGAGGAATTGGGCGAATTGAATCGATCCAAGAATTACAGCAATCGGTAATTACTGCCCGTAGGGGAACACCTGTCAAAATAGCAGATGTTGCCTCCGTGCAAATTGGTGCCCAACTCAAACGGGGCGATGCCAGCTTTAACGGTCAAAAAGCCATTATTGTCACGGTTAATAAACAGCCTCAAGCTGATACTCCCACTGTCACTCGTGCTGTTGAGGCGGCAATGGAAGAAGTAAAAGCAGGCTTGTCTAAAGATATCAAGGTTTCCGTAACTTTCCGTCAGGAAGATTATATTGATGCCTCGATTGAAAACGTGAGAGAGGCTTTAGTCGAAGGTAGCATCATTGTTGCCTTGATTCTGATTCCATTCCTCATGAATTGGCGCAACCTGGCAATTTGTTTAACTGCCCTGCCCTTATCGTTGCTGATAGGAGTGTTACTCCTAAACTGGTTAGGACAAGGTTTGAATACGATGACTTTGGGTGGGTTAGCAGTAGCCATTGGCTCAGCCGTTGACGATGCGATTGTAGACGCAGAAAATGTCTATCGTTCCTTGCGGGAAAATAAATACTCTCCCCACCCGCGTCCCGTTTTGGATGTTGTGTTTGAGGGATCTCAGGAGGTGCGCGATTCAGTATTTGGAGCAACGATAATTACTATCGTTGTTTTCTCCCCAGTTTTTGCTTTGTCTGGCGTGGAAGGTAGCATTTTTATTCCTATGGGGTTGGGCTATATGGCGGCAGTGCTTGCTTCTAGCTTGACAGCACTGACGGTAACTCCAGCTTTATGTGCAATTCTTTTACCTTACGGTCGCTTGCCAGAAAGGGAGCCTTGGGTGGCAAGATTTTTTAAGCGGCTTTATCAGCCTTTATTAACATTTTCCATGCGGCGCTCTGGAATTATTTTAGTTGTAGCTGCCGCGAGTTTGGTGGCGGCAATCGCGATTGTTCCCTCATTTGGACGGGTATTTTTACCGGAGTTTCAGGAGCAATCCCTAATCAACGCTGTCAACCTTTATCCAGGTGTCTCTCTAGAGACCACCAATCAGGTTGGCTTTGCTATCCAAGATGCCAATAAAAACGATCCTCGGTTTGAGGCGATCGCACTCCGCTCCGGACGTGCGCCTGGGGACACCGATGTAGGTGGTGTCAACTTTGGCGAGCTGGATGTGCAGATCGGTGAAGCAGGCATGAAAGATAGAGAAGCGACGATTGAGAAGCTGCGGCAGGAATTTGCCAAAATACCAGGAGTAGCAGCTAATATTGGCGGTTTTATTTCGCACCGGATGGATGAGGTGCTGTCTGGAGTCAGAAGTGCGCTTGCCGTCAAAATTTTTGGTTCTGATTTAGAGCAGCTTCGTACTATCGGGCAACAAGTGAATGAGGTGATGAAAACTGTTGAGGGAATCGTAGATTTGCAGCTCGAACCCCAAGTACCAATCGAACAAATCCAGATTCAGTTCGACCGAGCGGCGGCTTCTCGATACGGTCTTCAGGTAGGACAACTTGCCGAAATTATTGAAACTGCGCTTAATGGGCGAGTGGTGTCTCAAGTTTTGGAAAACCAACAAACCTTCGACTTAATCGTGTGGTTAAATCCGGACGCTCGTCAAAATCTAGATACCATTCGCAATTTGCTAGTTGATACTCCAAGCGGTCAAAAAATTCCTTTAGCGCAAGTTGCTACAATCGATTACGGCACGGGTCCGAACACGATCAACCGCGAAAATGTTTCCCGTCTAATTGTTGTTTCTGCTAATGCAGCAGGCAGAGATTTGCGCTCTATCGTGAATGAAATTAAAGACAAAGTTAGGCAACAAGTGCAAATTCCCTCTGGCTACTATATTCAATACGCTGGTCAATTTGAGGCACAAGAACGAGCCACACAAAACATTTTGATCTCCAGTGCCGTAGCTTTTGTAGTCATTACGGTAATCATGTACCTTTCTGTTAAATCTATCCCCTCTACCGCCACAATTATGATTAATTTGCCCTTAGCGTTGGTAGGGGGAATATTTTCGGTAGCTTTGACTGGGGGTATTATTTCCATCGCCTCCCTAGTTGGCTTTGTTACTCTGTTTGGGGTTGCTACTCGTAATGGTTTGCTACTGGTGGACAACTACAACACCAAATTTGCAGAAGGGATGCCTTTTAGAGAAGTTTTGATTAAAGGGTCGATGGAACGGCTTAACGCCATCCTGATGACAGCTTTTACCTCTGCTTTGGGCTTGGCACCTTTAGTAGTGGAGGGCGGACCGGGAAAGGAAATTCTGCAACCACTTTCAATAGTAGTGCTTGGTGGGTTGTTTACTTCTACAGCATTAACGCTAATGGTATTACCTGCTTTATACGCCAAGTTTGGAAGGTTTTTGATACCCAAGCGAAATCCGTCAGATGTGAAGAGTAGTACGGCAATTGGAGTGCCTTGTGAGCAGTAACCCTTGAATAAGATTGCTTCAAAACTGAATTCAATTGCGTTTTACTAAAATTTTTGCTTGTCAGTTGAAAGAAGGTAAACCAGGTATGGGGCTGATTAATCAGAAACACAGGTATCACCAATTGGCGAACTCACTCGGCTTCTCGTTTATAAGTTGAAAATTAGTAAGTAGATTCCTCAAATGCGATCGCTACCAATCCTGATTGGATTAGTAGCATCGGTAGGAAGCTATCTCTAGAGAATCTTAAAAAAGAAAAAATTACAGGCTCAAATCTTAATTTTGCAGGCTTTATCCTGTAAGGGACAGAATATGGTAAAAGTTAATCGCCGACAGTTTATTATCCTCAGCACTGCTAGTGCAGTGACTGCATCAGTCGCGAGCATTGCATTCGCACAAAACAACAGGAATCCCTTCAAAACTCAAGCCTTGTCCCCCAAACTTTACAAAAGTGCTGGCGGTCTACTAAAACTTGACCTAGAAACAAGTTCTCGCCCTATAAGTTTGGGAGGCAAACGAGCATACCTTCTGGGCTATAACGGACAAGTACCCGCTCCTCGGCTCGAAGCACAAGCAGGAGATACAGTTCGCATCCGCTTTACTAACAACCTTACCCAACCCACTAACCTACACTATCATGGGTTACACGTTACCCCCGTAGGCAACGCAGATAATGCTTTCCTCGACATTCCACCGAAAGAGAGTTTGACCTACGAATTCACTATCCCGAAAAACCACCCATCCGGCACGTTTTGGTATCATCCTCATCGTCACGGCTACGTAGCAGAACAAGTATTTGCTGGATTAGCAGGTTTATTTATTATTCGGGGTGAGTTGGATGAGATTCTTGAAATTCAAGCTGCGAAAGAGGAATTTTTAGTTTTACAAGATTTTGCTTTAGACCGAAACGGGAGCATTCAATCTCCAAACCATATGGATATGATGATGGGGCGCGAGGGAGAACTACTGACTGTCAACGGTCAAATCAAACCCACTTTCTCCATTGCTTCTGGTGGCTTACTACGCTTGCGATTCCTCAATGCTTCACCTTCTCGGTTCTACCGCCTCGCTCTCGAAAACCATCCCTTCTACTTAATTGCTACAGACGGGGGAGCTTTAGCTGAACCAGTGGAACTCAAAGAGCTGCTACTTGCGCCTGGAGAACGAGCAGAGATGTTGGTGCGTGGGGAAAGAGAGCCAAAGCAGTACCGCTTGTTAAATTTACCCTACAACCGAGGTGGGATGGAAATGATGGAAGATGAAATGGGTATGATGGGGGGTGGTAGCAGCCACATGATGGGGGGAAAGTCCCAGGTAAATCCTCAAATTTTAGCAACTCTGACTTATCAAGGTTCTACCTCTACCCTGCCTTTACCCAAACAACTCATTCCTGTAGAAACACTACCAGAGCCAAAGACAGTCAGACGGTTAGAATTGTCAATGGAGGAGGAAATGACTCCTGGTACGGGGATGAGTTTTACGTTCAACGGGAAAGCTTTCGATCCAAATCGCATCAATACTCAAGTTAAGTTGAATACAGTCGAGGATTGGGAATTAGTTAACGTCGATCCAGACCGTATGGATCATCCTTTCCATTTGCACGTCAATCCTTTTCAAGTCATATCGCGTAACGGTGAACCAGAACCCTACCGCGCTTGGAAAGATACTATTTTAGTGCGTGGAGGTGAAACTGTCCGCATCCGCATTCCGTTCCGCGATTTTTCTGGTAAGACTGTTTATCACTGTCACGTTCTCGACCATGAAGATTTGGGGATGATGGGGATTGTGAATATACGAGCTTGACGTTAAAACCTGCTATAGAAGTTTTTGCCTTCACAGGTATTGAGGTGTAGATATCTCTAGAGAAAGTATTGTTAACATTGCAGACTGGACTGAAGTAAGCTAGAACGTGCAGAGTTTATGCAAGCGTTAGCAGGAGATTGTAGGATTAACGACACAGTTGAGCGGTGGCAAACAAACTTTACTATCGTTACCAAAAGCTTCTTTCCATCTGCTCCAATGCAGTTACTAATGAGAGCGGGGTATGGCAAACATTTTTGTTCAATTGTCATTTACACGAAATCAGCTTCTGGAGAGCATTTAGAGAAATAAGTGGGTGTTCTACCATACCCCACTCCTAGTAGTATATTAGCCAGTCTTTCGCTCAGTTCAGATGTATATTACAGGACGTTATTATATACTTCAAAAAGCTAACGGACTCAATTGCCCGAACTAACTTGGACGTGTAATGCGACTTACCGCCATCTTCTCGAATATCAATCGCTTCCTGAATTAAACGATGCCACTTATGTGGCACACAAGATAAAGCATACTGTCCTGCTCCAGTCTTTGAAGTTATGTCATTCTCTCTAAATGTGTAGAACTGTCGCAAAATGCCCAATATAGACCACTGAATCCCTTCATTTGTCAAGAGATATGCTATCCTTGTAGGCTTCTTTGTCCAACTCACCCAGTATGTATTCAAATTCTCAAGCATTCTTGAAATGAGCAAGTCCCAATTTACTGTAAAAGCAAGCTCTTTAGGGTCAGATCCTATGACAGCGATTCCTCGATTCTTCAAAACCCACCAAGTAACTGAGTTCAAGTCATGATACCCGTGTGGATGGAGTATCTCCTTGTAGTAGTAGGGATAGGGAGCAATTTCTCCCTCGAAATGCCCTAAGTCCTCCCGCTGGAGATAGCCTCCTTCCAGTTTCCACTTGGGATACTTCTTTCGCATCTCTCGATGAATGCCTCGCAGGTATCTGATTTCATCTTCCCTAGCTTGGTGGCTTACAACTGTAATGAAGTCGATATCACTAAACTTCTCATTGAAAGCACCTAGTGCAATTGAACCACAGACGTAAAATGCCACCATAAAGTCAGGGAGCCTTTCTTCCATCATCTGAGTGTAATCTGCTAGGACAGGTTGAATTACTTCAGGGATTCCTTGATGCATACTATCTGCTACATCAGAATAGATTAGGCTTACTACATATAAGCCACGCTCTACAACCTGGTACTCGTATTTTGCGTCTCTCGCCCCACTTTTGCTGTCTACTCATATTTTTGAATCTTTTGCCGCAAAAGTACAGTTTAACAACAACGATCTGTACATACCTGCTAAATCGAGGGGGGTAGAGGAGTATGGAGTCCACTTCACCCTTGGCGATGCAGTCACAAAACTTCAACTGAATCGCCCGACAAATTTCATCTCGATTTCATCTGAGTTTGGGACATTAGATACAGTGCCTCACTACAAATACAACTATCACCAAGCCGCTGTCCCAGCTATGGTCTAGAAAATAATGCTCAACTCTATTGTCAAATGGTCGATCGCTCAACGGTGGCTGGTTGTTATCGCTTCCATCATCATTACCTTGTGGGGATTTCGCGTCCTGACTCAAATGCCGCTAGACGTTTTCCCTGCCTTTGCGCCGCCGCAAGTGGAAATTCAAACTGAAGCACCTGGACTGGCTCCAGAAGAAGTGGAATCCCTCGTCACTCGACCGATAGAAAGTGCTATTAACGGTACACCTGGAGTCGAAACGCTACGTTCCTCTTCTGCCGTCGGTATTTCCGTAGTGAAAGTGATTTTTGGTTGGGACACTGAAATATATCGCGCCCGCCAGCTAGTGCAGGAGCGATTGCAACAGGCTCAAAGCCAGTTGCCGCAGGGAGTGGAGCCGCCACAAATTTCTCCGATTAGCTCTCCTCTCGGGGCGGCGATTAAATATGCCTTTACCTCCGAAACTACTCCCCTGATGGAAGTGCGGCGCATTGTTGATTGGCAAGTGAAGAATCGTCTTTTGGCTGTGCCTGGGGAGTTGCGGGTAAATGAGTTACCAGTTAAACTGAGCGGATAACTTATTGCTCAACTATGTAAGGTTTTTGGTAAGTCC
>NZ_RSCK01000087.1:12239-27096 GCF_003991895.1 Chroococcidiopsis cubana SAG 39.79 | reverse complement strand
GTTTTTATATGTTACAAATATTGCCTGAAATCGTTGTAGGGCAAGGATTATACCTCATCACTACTTCCATATCACTACCCGATCTTTGACTTGAAATAGGACGTAGGGTGTAGGGTGTAGGGTGTGTTAAGGACGCACATCTGTGCGCCCCTATAAGTGACAACGACTACGACAGCAGACTCGGACAAGTTAATACAAACACGTCTCTCGTTCCATCGGTCTCATCATTTAGAGGTTTAACGGGAGTCGTGTAATGGAAAAATTCGCGATCGTTAAGTAGCAAAAGTTCTCCAGGGTTGAGGGTTTTATTAAACACAGGACTTTCCTTTTTAGATCTATATAAGTGCGTCTCTCCCCCTTGGACATTATTACGTCCGATAGAAAAGATCGCAATCAGATCTGTCCCATCACGGTGTATTCCCTCTGGTGCTGGATTGCCAAAATTGGTTGCCGAACAAGTTGTTCTAATTTGATGCACGCCAATTTCCCGAGAGTCAGAATACAATTTACAAGCATCATTAAAGGCAAACAGCAATCTTGTAAAATCTTCATGCACTACCAGAGCATCATCAATTTCATGGAACTCTCTTTGAATATCTCCTACTACAGGATTATATTCTTTGCTCTGAAATAAGCGACCGTGAGGTAATTTCACCACTTTTCCGTCTGTTATGCTAAAACGGGATAAACGGCGGCGGCGATAGTTACCCTTAATGTATGGATCTACTGGCAAATCTTGGAAAAAGCGCTGCAACTCTTCTAAGTTGATAAAATTTGCCTTTTGTAATGTAAATAATAAGTCGTAGCCTAATTTTTTTGAATTTAGTACTTTTTGCATAGAAAACTAATCCTTTATTTTCGATCCCCGATCGTTTCTGCTTATAGAAACAATCCATATTTATAGTATAATTTGGATTTTTAAAACTGCTGTTAACTTCATTACAAAAAGTTTCAATTTATTAACAAAATGGCAAAATTGTCTCAAAGAATACTAAATTTTCTTCGAGCCATATTTTGTAAGTAAAAATACTAAAATCGTGTTTAAATACTGCGTAAGCGTTGCTGAACGAAGTTATCGCTTGCCAAACTGAAGACTACAAATTTTTCTGTTCTACAAGCGATCGATATGTTTATACGGTAGATTACTAACCAATATGCACGTATGGCAATTTAGGTGGGGAAAATCAAAGCGTAGGGTGGGTTTTTCATCTAGCTGTTCGTATAGCAATCCTATTTGATTCATGAACGTGGAGCAGGCTTCTAGCCTGCCGCAGGCTAGAAGCCTACTTTACAAATCATTTAGAACTGCTATATATGCCAGAGTCCCGCGATAAACCCGCCCCTACAAATGACTCATTACCAATCAAACCATCACCGTTTCTGGAACTGCACCTTGCATCTTGCTCAAAGCATCAATTAAAGTTTGCAATTGTTGTTCCGTTTTGAGAACTGCTAAACCGCGCACGGTGACTTTACCAGGCGAGTAAACAAAGCGCGATCGCAAACTATCAGGTAAGTTGGCAATCATCAAATTCCAAGCTGGTTCTTCCATTGCAGTTTCTAAAACAACGTGCTGTTTACCTTCGGGTTTGATGCGACTAAATCCTAATTTTCTTGCTAGTTGTTTTAATTCCATGACGCGCAATAATTGAGTTGCACCTGTGGGAATTGCCCCGTAGCGATCGCTCCAATCTGCGGCAAGTTGGATTAACTCTTCCTTAGTTTTTGCCGCTGCTACAGCCCGATATGCACTCATCTTCTGGTCTAAATCGGTAATGTAATCTGTGGGAATAAACGCTGTCAAATTCAAATCGATTTGCGTATCTTCCACTTGCGGAATTTCCTGACCGCGAATTTCGCGCAAGGCTTCTTCTAACATTTCCATATACAGGTCGAAACCAATTGCATCCATTTGACCGGATTGTTCTACGCCTAACAAATTTCCCACACCGCGAATTTCCATATCGCGCATTGCCAAGTGATAGCCAGAACCGAGTTGGGTGAATTCTTGAATTGCCCGCAAACGCTGCCTTGCGGTATCGGATAGCGCCCGTTGTTTGGGATAAAATAACCAGGCATGAGCCTGAATTCCCGCCCGTCCGACACGCCCCCGCAACTGGTAGAGTTGGGATAAACCGAAGCGGTGAGCATCTTCAATTAGAATTGTATTCACACGCGGGATATCTAAGCCCGATTCAATAATTGTCGTGCAAACCAAAATATCGGCTTCCCCATTACTAAAGGAAAGCATTGTTGATTCTAATTGGTTTTCATCCAATTGTCCGTGTCCGACAGCAATTCTCGCCCCGCCAACAATTTCTCTTAAAGTCGCTGCTGTCTCTTCAATTCCTTCCACACGCGGAACGACATAAAAAACTTGTCCGCCGCGATCGAGTTCTTGACGAATGGCGCTACGAATTGATTCAGTATCGTAAGGTGCGAGGTGAGTTTTGATCGGTCGGCGGGAGGGAGGCGGCGTAGTAATCAGACTCATCTCCCGAATTCCCGACAATGACATATACAAGGTGCGGGGAATGGGAGTCGCAGAAAGAGTTAGCACGTCTAACTGAGTTTTCAAAGCTTTAATTTTTTCTTTCTGATTGACCCCAAATCTTTGTTCTTCGTCGATGATCAATAGTCCCAAATCGCGGAAGCTGACACCTTTACCTAGTAGTTGGTGCGTCCCGACCACAATATCTAATTCACCCGTCGCCAATCGCTTGAGTAGATCTTTTCGTTCCTCGGCACTCCGAAAGCGGTTGAGTAAGCCGACGTTTACCGGATAAGGGGCAAAGCGTTCTTTTAAAGTATGGTAATGTTGTTGCGTCAGAATGGTGGTAGGGGCAAGGAAAGCTACTTGCTTACCTGCTGTGACAGCTTTGAAAACAGCGCGAATTGCTACTTCAGTCTTACCAAAACCCACATCGCCACAGACTAAACGATCCATCGGGCGATCGCTCTCCATGTCACGCTTGACATCTTGAGTTGCTTTGAGTTGGTCGGTTGTCGGTTGATAGGGGAAAGAATCTTCTAATTCTACCTGCCAAGGAGAATCAATTGGATAAGCATAACCCGATTGTTGCGATCGCTGAGCATATAATTGCAGCAGATCCACCGCTAGTTTTTTAATTGCTTTTCTGGCACGGTTTTTCGTGTTTGCCCACGCCTTACTCGACATTTTGTTCAGTTCTGGCGGCTTGCTGTCGGTGGCGCGAAACCTAGACAACGAACCGAGTTGATCGGCGGCGACGCGCAACAAACCATCGGCATATTGCACGACTAAATATTCTCGCGTTTCGCGATCGATCGTCAGACTTTCCAGCCGCAAAAACTTGCCGATCCCGTGATTCCGGTGAACGACAAAATCCCCCGGACGCAACTTATTCGGATCGACTTGCTTCGAGGCGGCGCGGCGGCGCTTGCGGATGTAGCTAGGGGTAGCGAGGCTGTGCTGACCGTAGAATTCGCGGTCAGTCACCACCATCAGACGAAATGTAGGCAGAATAAAACCTTCTAATTCTGCTACCCCCGAATATTTCAACGCCACAGGTGTACGCTGAAGTTGCAATTTATCGATCGCCTGAAAATCGCGAGGATTGGGGATAAATTGGGCGGGACAATCATGTTCTTGCAATAGGGAGACAGAACGGGATGGTTGAGCCGAAATCAGCCAAGTTGAAAAACCGCGATCGCGTTCTTGTCGAATTGTCTCTGCTAACTTCCCGAACGCATGAGGCGTAACGGGAATCGAACGACTGGCAAGATTGAGGGGAGTCACATAAGCAGAATTAGCTGAGGGGCTTTCTTCAACTGCTAATTCCGATAAATATAATTCTTGAAATCCTTGGGCTGTTGCTAAAGAGTCTTCAAATGTGCGGTGGACTCTTGGTAATTGGTAATTGGTAATTGGTAATTGGCGATTGTCTCCCTTGTCCTCCTTGTCCCCCTTGTCTCCCTTGTCTCCTTCTTCCCCGCTCCCGGCACCGAAGCGCTCCCTACTCCCTATCATCAACTGCCATTGTTCTTCAGAGTTCTCCACCCAGCGATCGCTATGTGCTTGACATAGTTCTAGTTCGTCAATGGTGATAATCGTATCTTTGGGTAAATAGTCAAGCAGGGATGCGGGTTGGGGGAAAGCTAAACCCAGAAAGCGGCGGCTACCTTCTGGGTCATTTCCTGCGTCGAATAGTTCTCGTTCTTCTGGGGAAAGGTAGGTTTTAACAATTTCTGTTTGTTCCTCCGTTAGTGCTGCTTTAACGATGGGAGCAAAATTGGTTGGTGTAAGCACGACTTGTGATATCTTGTCAAGTGCCGTGCCACCTACAGAACTGCGTTGAGTCGCTGGGTCGAACTCGCGAATTTGTTCGATTTCATCGCCAAACCACTCCAAACGCACGGGCAATTCAGAAGAGACGGGAAACACGTCAACGATATCGCCGCGCCTGCTCCATTGTCCTTCGGTTTCTACCGTGGGTACGCGATCGTAACCCATTGCTGCAAGGCGATCGCCAAAGTCACCCAAATCGAATTCCATCCCCTTATTAATCGTCAGACAATAGGGTTGAAACACGTCTGCTGGTGGTAAGTGGGGTTGTAAGGCTCTTTCTGTGGCGACGATCGCAATGAGGGGTGAGGAGCGAGGAGTGAGGAGTGAGGGCGACGCTTCCTTGTCCCCCTTGTCCCGCATTCCTCCCGTTTCCTCAATCAAATCTGCCAACACCTGCATCTGTCCCCAAGTCATTTCGGTTTCGGGGTCGAAGGGTTCGTAGGGCGATGCTTCTGAGGTTGGGTAAAAATGGACTCGATCCCATCCCATCGATTCGAGTTGAGCTGTCCAGCGTCCGGCTTCTTCCAGAGTGGCGCAGATAACGAGTAGGTGACGCTGTTGTGCTTGTGCTAAAGCCGAAGCCACCAATCCTTTAGGCAAGCGCGAAACGCCATTGAGAGAACAAACCTGCTGGCGATTGAGTTTAGATATGAGTTCGGTTGACAGTGGCGATCGCCCTAAGGCACGCACGATAGAAGAAAAAGCCATAAGTTATTAGCTACAGCAGACGGAAAGTTGCAACGGGATAGATGCTATTTCTCCATTCTAAAATTCTCAACCACAATAGGGGGAAGGGTAATCGGTAGTTGGTAGTTGGTAGTTGGTGGTTGGTAGTTGGTAGTTGCTCCGCGACTCTCCCTCAGCCCTCATTCTCCGAGAAGGGCTATTCTTCGAGAAGCCGCTTCGCGTCTACGCCCTACAGCTGGGCAACTCTCTCTTCCCCCTGCTCCCTAACTAAGTATAGTTACTTATACTACTCTTCCATCCAATTGAGATTCTATGAAAAATTGTTGCATCATGACCTGGAAGCGAGAAACTGGAGATGAAAAGATCTCCGATACTGGATAATAGGTAGCCAACATTCAGCACCGCTTGCCCAGAGTAGCAGCAACAATTAAAACTAATGTCCTCCATTTCTCTTGAAGTTCTGACGATTCTCCTACTGATATTTGCCAATGGCATCTTTGTGATGTCGGAACTCGCGATCGTCTCGGCAAGGAAGGTAAGGCTACAAAGTCTGGCTAACCAGGGGGATAAAAAAGCTCGTGTAGCTCTAGACCTGGCGAATGCTCCCAATCAGTTTCTAGCTAGCGTGCAAATTGGCATTACGCTACTAGCAATTTTATCTGGTGCTTTTGCAGAATCGGCTGTAGCAACTAGGCTGGCTCCACTTGTGAGTTTAGTACCTGGACTTGCGGCATACAACAGCGCGATCGCCTCTGTGAGTGCTGTTTTACTCGTTACTTATTTAACGCTAATTATTGGGGAACTCGTACCCAAACAATTAGCGCTCAATTACCCAGAAAAGATTGCAACTGTTGTTGCTATGCCGTTGCGGTTTTTGGCAAGGCTTGCTGCTCCTATAGTTTATTTGCTCAGTGCCTCAACCGATCTTGTCGTGCGGCTATTGGGGATTAGACCTTCGACAGATCCGCAAGTGACAGAAGAAGAAATTCGCGTTTTAATCGAGCAGGGTACGGAAGCGGGGACGTTTGAGGCTGCCGAACAAGATATGGTAGAACGGGTATTTCGGTTAGGCGATCGCCCCGTTAGTGCTTTGATGACACCACGTCCTGATATTGTTTGGCTGGACTTGGAGGACACCCCTGAAGAAAATCGCCAAAAAATTCTCGATAGCTGTCATTCCCGCTTTCCAGTTTGTCAGGAGGGTTTAGATAACGTTCTGGGAATTAGTCACGTTACCGATATGTTAGAGCGTTGTTTGTCCGGTCAAGCCCTCGACCTTACCGTATCGTTGCGACAACCCATATTTGTTCCCGAAAGTACTAGGGGATTAAAAATCTTAGAATTATTTAAGCAAACGGGCATTCACATGGCATTGGTGGTAGACGAATACGGCGTGATTCAAGGATTGGTGACGCTGAATGACATCATGGTGGAAATTGTCGGTGATGTCCCCAATGCAGGTGACTTAGAAGAACCAATGGCAGTGCAACGGGAAGATGGTTCTTGGTTGTTGGATGGGATGTTACCTGTAGATGAATTTTTTGAAATTTTTGATATTGAAGGAATTCCCAAAGAACATAGAGGTAGTTATCAAACTTTAGGCGGTTTTGTGATTACTCATCTCGGTCGCATTCCTGCTGCTACAGATAGTTTTGCCTGGGAATTATTGCAGTTTGAAGTGATGGATATGGATGGTAATCGAGTAGATAAAGTGTTAGTTACTCCGATGGAAGGTAGAGGGGTAAAGCCAGAGAAGGAAGAGTAGGTAGTAGGTAGTTGGTGATTGGTAGTTGGTAATAGCTTTTATAGTAGGGTGGGCAATGCCCACCACCGATCTACGTAAACATATCACCTGCGATCGCTGACGCTTTTACTATTTTGGTCAGGATGGATCGATTAATACATGACATCGACGGGGCGGGTTTATTGAGATTGTGAGCTGTGAGGAAATATTTCTAGTGAACCCGCCCCTACAATGGATGTTTATTCCAATCAATTATTTGGGAATTAATTCTTCTGTTTGCGGTTGAGGTGTTTCTACTTCCTCAGTAGTGCCGTACATGGAGTTATACATTTTCACGTATTCTTTTGCCGACTGATACCAACTGAAGTCTTGTTGCATTCCCCGTTGTTGTAAATTTTGCCAGTTGGGTTTGTAGTGAAATCCTTCCCACGCACGTACCATACAGGTATAAAGGTCTAAGGGTTCGTAGCGATCGAAACAATAACCCGTACCGACATTATTTTCAGGATCGTGGGGACTTACGGTATCAACTAAGCCGCCAGTACGACGCACAATCGGCACGCAACCATAACGCAACGCCATCATTTGACTGATACCGCAGGGTTCAAATCGACTTGGCATCAAGAAGGCATCGCTACCAGCATAAATACGACGGGCAAGGGCATCATTGTAGAGTAAATACGTTGCCATCCGCCCGGGAAAACGCGATGCCATCTGCCATAATTGAGTTTCGTAGTAGCGATCGCCCGTGCCTAAAATAATAATTTGGGCATCGGTATACGAGAGAAATCGATCTAAAATTTGGATTGCCAAATCGATGCCTTTCTGTTCTACCAGCCGCGTCACCATTCCCACTAAAAAGGCTTTGGAGTTTACCTCTAACCCCACTTCTTCTTGAATGGCAACTTTATTTGGCTTCCGCTGTTCTAGCGTTTCAGTTGTAAAAGATTTAGCAATATATTTATCGTTTTCTGGGTTGTAAACATCAACGTCAATTCCATTAACAATACCCCATAATTTACCGCTAATAAAAGACATTAAACCTTCAAGAGTTTCGCCATAAGCTGCCGTTTGAATCTGTTTGGCATAAGTTGGAGAAACTGTATTCACGCGATCGGCAAATTGCACCGCCGCTGCCATTGTATTATGTCCTTGCATGTACCAAGGACACCACGTAATCTTCTCTAAATACCAGCGCCAGGGACCTTGATAAGCCAAGTTATGAATCGTAAATACGCTGGTAATATCAGGCGATTGGTGCATCCAAACGGGAATCATCCCTGTATGCCAATCGTGACAGTGGACAATATCGGGTTTCCAATAGTTCCAGCAAAATTCTGCTGCGCCGTTAGCAAACAAAGTGAAACGCCAGTGTTCGTCTTCCCCAGAATAAATGCGACGGGGTGCAAATGCCGGATGCCCGAATAAATACAAGGGGACATCAGTTCCAGGCAGCACGGCTTCGTAAACCTTAAAATCCTGAAACATGGCAGCTCCAGACCAGATTGGATCTTGGGGAATCTCCATTTTGTCTGGTAGAAAGCCATAATAGGGCAGAAAAATTCGCACGTCATGCCCCATTTCTCTAAGAATTTTCGGTAACGCTCCGACGACATCGCCCATTCCGCCAACTTTGGCGACTGGCGCTGCTTCTGCGGCAACAAACAAAATTCGCATGTTTAGTGAGTAGTGAGTGGTGAGTAGATTGGTAAAGGTCGCTCTGTATAGAGACGTTACATGTAACGTCTCTATACGTAACGTCTCTACAATACCTGTCCGCGTTGAATTTGCGCGAAGATTTCGGCTAGTATCTCTTGCGCTCCTTGTTGACGAAGGCGTTGGGCTAATTCGATGCCAAGCTTTTCTGCCTCTGTAGGCGCACCAGTTACGGTATCTTTAACCAATCTTTGCCCGTCTAAACTAGCTACCATACCCGTGAGAGTTAGCACATCTCCCTCAAGGCTAGTGTTAACGCCAATAGGCACTTGACAGCCACCTTCTAATTCCCGCAAAAAGGCACGTTCGGCAAGAGCGCGATCGCGTGTGGGTACGTCTTCGATCGCCTTAATTAGAGATAAGACTTCTTCGTCACCCTCACGACATTCTATTCCCAAAGCGCCCTGTCCGACAGCGTGCAAGGAGATTTCTGCTGGAATGACCCGATCGACGCGATCGCCTAATCCTAGTCTTTGTAGTCCCGCTACTGCCAATACTAGGGCATCATATTCTCCAGCATCGAGTTTTTGCAGGCGTGTAATTACGTTACCACGCACATCTTTAAATGCTAGGTGGGGGAAGTGATAGCGTAGTTGTGCCAGTCTGCGTAAAGAGGAAGTCCCGATGACGGCTCCTTCTGGCAATGTATCGAATTGTTTATCTTTATACTTAGAATGTAATACTAAAGCATCTGCCGGATTTTCTCTTTCTGTGACCGCTCCCAACATCAACCCCTCCGGTAAGCGAGTCGGCAAGTCTTTCAGGGAATGTACGGCAAAATCAATTTCCTGATTGAGCATCCCCACTTCTAACTCTTTAGTAAATAACCCTTTATCACCAATCTTGGCAAGGGCAACGTCGAGAATTTTATCCCCTTGAGTAGACATGGTGTGGACTTCAAAAGTGCGATCTGGAAAAGCTTTTTGCAGTTGTTCTTGCACCCAATAAGTTTGAACTAAAGCCAATTGGCTCTTGCGCGAACCGATGCGAATTGTGCGGGTAGGGCTGGAAACCGTGGGTGAGGCGTTAGAGGACATACTAAAGCAGCATTTATAGCTTAAATCTGAGTCACTCGATCTAGACTACCGCAGGACTGCACCCAGTGGTCAGTGACCAGTGACCAGTGACCAGTGACCAATGACCATCATGACTAAAGTAATAGTTAAATTCGTTACTTTCTCCACAGGCGATCGCGGTTTTTCGATTTTTATGATGGTGATATCAAATCTTAGAAACGCCAGAGAACGCTACCATGCAATTTAAACTTATCCCTTTATTAGCCAGCGCGATCGCCTTGAGTATTGCCACCGTACCGCTAGCAGCTCAAGCTGAACCCGTTGCACCAGGATTGCAAATAGCCCAAGCTCAAGATAAAATTCCACCTCGACTTGAAAAACTGGGGCTAACTCAGGAACAAAGAGATAAAATTGCCGAAATCCGTCGCAATACCCGCACCCAAATCGAAGCAGTTATGACACCAGCACAGCGGGAACAACTCAAAACCGTTAGAGAAAGCAGACAACGCCGTCGCGAAGCGTTAGCTTCTCTCAACCTAACTCCAGAGCAGAAAACCAAAATGCAACAAATTCGTCAATCTGCCAAATCTCAGTTTGATGCAGTATTAACCCCACAACAGCAACAACAACTACAGCAAATGAGACAAGAACGAGGCTGGAAGGGACAAAGAGGCGAACTCTAAGAAAGTCAAAAGTCAAAAAATTCAAAAGTCAAAATCAACTGCTCCCTGCTCCCTGATAACTGGTCACTGGTCACTGGTCACTGGTCACTGGTCACTGATACCCCCTCCCCCAGTATTTTTGTTGTAGGTCAAATCAGTTAAGATATCTAGGCACAAGTGAACTGTAATAGCATAGGGAAACATCGGTGTAAGTCCGAGGCTGTGCCGCAGCTGTAAATGATTTTGTCGCTTGTCATTTGTCACTTGTCATTTGTTGCTCTAACTGCAAATGATAAATGACTGATGAACGATGACGAATAGTAAGCCAGAATGCCTGTGCTGTTATCCGCTCACGCTATTTCCTGCGTCGCACGGGAAAGGAGCTAAAATCTCAATGCTTAGCGATCGCCATTTAACTCCGTTGGAAGATATTTCTTTGCAATTACCACCTCTGCCGCTACAGCGTCCTCTATTACTGATCGGTCATGGAACTAGAGATGAAGCTGGACGGCAGAGCTTGCTAGATTTTGCCTCTGCATACCAAGCTTTAGATACCTCTAGACCAGTTCTACCCTGCTTTCTGGAACTGACGGAACCAACAATTCAGGAAGGGGTAGATCGATGCATCGAGAAGGGTTTTACGGAAATTTCCGTGCTGCCAATTTTGCTGTTTGCCGCACGGCATAACAAATTTGATGTAACTAACGAACTCGATCGCGCTAGAGCCAGACATCCGCAGCTCAAATTTTACTACGGACGGCATTTTGGGATTACGCCCGGAATTCTCGATTTGTGGCGATCGCGTCTAGCAGAAATAGACCATCCTCAAATTCAGCGTGCAGACACTGTATTATTATTTGTCGGTCGCGGTTCTAGCGATCCTGATGCTAATGGCGACGCTTGCAAGCTCGCCCGTATTCTCTGGGAAGGTAGCGGCTATGCTACTGTAGAAACCTGCTTTATCGGCATCACGCACCCGCGCTTAGAAGCAGGGTTCCAACGTGCTTTACTCTATCAGCCAAAACGGATTGTTGTTTTACCTCACTTTCTCTTTACGGGTACGCTAGTTAAAAAGATTTTTGATGTCGCAGCTCAACAGCAACAAAAATATCCCCAAATTGAAATCGCCTGTTTGCCAGAAATAGGACTGCATCCGCTCCTATTTAGCATTCTCAGAGAGAGAGAAATCGAAACCCATTTAGGTCAAGTCCAGATGAATTGCGAGATGTGCAAATTCCGCCTAGCAGCTGTAGCAGGTGACACGCATTCTCATAGCCACGACCATCACCATCATCACCACCACGACCATCACCACCCGCCTGTAGATCCTTACGCTAATGCGGTAGACTATCATCAAAAAATCTGGCAAGTTCCATAATGGATTTGGTAATAGGTAATGGGTAATGATGGTTGGTTATTAGTACAGTAGGGTGTGCAATCGCGTCGCGTAACGCACTTACGCATATTTCAGAAATCAAATATGAGTGCCTATAGTCATTAGTCATCCGTCATTTGTCATTTGTGAATAACTAGTGACTCACGACCAACGACCAATTACCAATTACCAATTACCAATGACAAAAGAATTCACCATAGGCGAAACGGTCCGAGTTATCGCCTTGCCACCTTACATTAAAACCGCCGAGCCGATGCCGATGCTGCGTCCTCCCGATACAATTCGTCTGCGGGAAGAAGGGATAGTTACGGATCGCCGTCCTGGGGGATATTGGGTCGTCCGGTTCGATCGCGGTACTTTTCTGCTCGATAGTCAATATATTGAGAGCATCACATCAGAAGCAGAATCACCACCTGCATCTCACGTAGAACCATCTTTACCTGCGGATTCCGATCGCAGCGATGACTAATGTAAACTTATGTTAACTGACTTGCAGTTGACATCATGATATCTCGTCGTACTTTTTTAACTTCTGTTTTTGCGTGTTGCTTGTCTATTTTGGTTTGGTGTCATTTTGCTACCCCAGCCTTAGCGCTTGGGGGTAAACTACCACCAGTGAACCAACCCGCACCGCAATTTACCCTACCTACCAATACGGGAGATGGAGAAGTTTCCCTTTCCGACTTGCGCGGTCAGTGGGTCGTACTTTATTTTTATCCCAAGGACTTTACAGCAGGCTGTACCCTAGAAGCCAAGCGGTTTCAGCAAGACTTACCCAAATACATCGACAAAAATGCTCAGATTATTGGCGTGAGTGCTGATTCTATCCGATTCCCATGCTGAATTCTGCGATTCAGAAGGGTTAAAATTCCCTTTGCTTGCAGATACCACAGGGGAAGTGAGTAAAGCATACGGTTCGTGGATTGGTGTTGTTTCGATGCGTCATAGTTTTCTCATCGACCCAGATGGGATTTTACGCGAAACTTTTGTGAAGGTAAATCCTGCCATTCACAGCACGGAAGTTCTAGCACGGTTAGAGGAATTACAAAAAAACACTGCCTAAAAGCTAAAGTGTAGAGACGTGCCATGTTACGTCTCTATTTTTTTCAGCTTAGTTTTCAGCGTGTCTTATGGACTTCGAGCCGAAATACCAGCCTATTAGACGGAAAGTCAGGTATCAAGTCAGCGATCGCGAATCGATTGAAATTACCGATCGCAAACCTTTAGAAATATTACGAGATACGGAAGGATTAATCCGCCGTCAAGCTGTAGCCGCGATCGTCCCAGTTGTATCGCAGCCATTAGCAGCTAAAATCGAATCGGCTTCAGAGGTTGCGGAAGACTCGTTAAGCGTGTTAGCAGAAATCGATCTCGATGCGATTAGCGATGTGGAGTTACAGCCAGCCAGAATCTTAGTTGGCTTGAGTTTTGTTGGTTTTGGCGCACTGGCGATCGCTTTACTAACCTTGTTTATTTACACCCTGCATCCTCAACTTACCCGCCAGCAACAAATTCACCAATACTGGTATCCTTACGTCTTTTTTGTCTCTTTAGGCGTGACAGGGTTGCTAACTTTAGGGCGAGAAATTATGCGTTTTACCAGATAGGGAGCAGGGGGAAGAGAGCTGAGGGAGCGATCGGGAGCGCAAGGTTGCTGAGGGAGAGTCGCAAAGAAACCTCTCGCAAGAGCGCAAGAGCGCCTTTCACCAACTACCAATTACCCATTACCAACTACCAATTACCGCATCATCCCAAACTGACTTCCGCCACGAATCATCGATTTGCTGTTGGCATCAAGATCGATCTGACATTGAGTTGGAATAGCACTGAAGTCACAAGTGTAAGTGGCTAGAAGTTGCTTTTGCTCGTTGAAAACTCTCAGATTATAGCCGCGATCCATAGCATCAGTACCAAAATGATGCACGAACTCGTATTGTTGAATATAGTCTAAAGAATTCCAATTTTGCCGTTTTACTTGCAAGTCGATGCGTCCTGAATCGCCATTTTGTTGAGCGGGATAAGCCAGCCAATGACTCAGCAAATCTCCACCAAACTGCTCTTTTGCCCACCACAGACTGGGAGTTGTCACAGTGTCTTGAACAGTGTCTTGAGATGCAGTATTTGGCGCGATCGCGCGATCGTTTTGGTCAATTGTCGCTCGCGTTAAACCCAGTTCTAGCAGAGCTTGAGAAGGCTGAGCCGTAACTATTTGTAACGTTGAGTTTGAGTTTGGCAATGGCGCGATCGCCCCCAAGCTTATTCCCAGTAATATTCCTGACGATTTCCAGAATGAATTCATCACCCTTGCTGCTGGCTGCTACTTTAACTTGTATCTCGACTTTATTAACATAATTTCTGCTTAGTGGCAAGGAAATTTATGATTGGAAAAAGTGAGTGGGAAGCTAGAAGTTAGCACTGATGGTAGTTGGTAGTTGGTAATTGGTAAGAAAGTGGTGGGTGTTGATGCGGGTGTAGGGGAGCCAGCGCCGTGTGGGAGGTCGGTGCGTTGTGGGGTGTGGGGTGTAGTGGATTGTTAACTGGTCACTGGTCACTGGTCACTGGTCACTGGTCACTGGTCACTGCTCCCTGCTCTCTGATTCTGCACCTACGATCCAAATTGACTTTGGTTGACGATTTTGCGGGTTTTCTGCCAAATAACTAGAAAGAAAGTTCCAGAGATGAGCGCTCCTAAAGATATTTTGATTGTATTTTTGATTTGCGTTCCAAGATTATTTTCGCGGCTAGCTGCTTGGGCTTGAAGCGATCGCTCGTTCTGAGATAAGCTAGCCAGCAATTGTTGTTTAACTACCTCTGGATTTCCTATTTCTGGCGGAGTTGCTTGAGGATTAATGCGGCTTAAAATTGCTGCTATGTCTGCTGATGTTTGGGCTTTATTTATCTGTTCTTTTAATTGCTGAATTTGTGCCGATCTTGTGGCAATTTGAGTTGAACTTTGTTGGTCAATTCTGACAATAGCGCTAATCGCTAATGGTAAGAGCAAAAAATATAAAATTCCTCCTAATAAACTGAGCCAGGATAAAAATTTAAAGAACCGGAATTGAGATTCTCCAATTAAAACAAAAATCAGACCTAAAATTGGTACGGGTGCGCGTTCTACAAGTTGATTTGCTAGCTGAAACTCCCACACGGAATTAGTAAAATTGAAAGGAATCAGAATTGCTAGCAGATCTAATAAAAATAAAGATAATAAAGTATAGCCTGCTAAACGAAATAATGGTTCGAGATGACTGTGCGATTGTGCCACAAGATGGATGACCTGTTGTACTGTTTTCTTTGAGACAAAGGAGA
>NZ_RSCK01000087.1:161-12194 GCF_003991895.1 Chroococcidiopsis cubana SAG 39.79 | reverse complement strand
TGCTAGCTAATCCAGCTCTCCATTTTTCTGCACTCAACTATGGCGATCGCCCTTACACATATTGGAACTGCGTGTTGTAGGGAGACAAGGGAGACAAGGGAGACAAGGGGGACAAGGGAGACAAGGGAGACAAGGGGGACAAGGGGGACAAGGGGAGCAATTCTAGTCACTAGACACCAACCACTAGTCACTCTTTACTAATAATTGTTAAATTGGAGGAAGGCGAGAACTCCACCACTTATATGAAGAAAACCAAGCCTGTTCTAAGGTAGAGTAAGCTTCGGACGTAGGCTGTTTTAAAGGTAAAGATAAATGAGTCCAAATGCAACGGTTATCTCTTAATTCTTGTCTTCCCAACAACCATAATGCAATTCGTGGAAATTGAAAATCATAGCGCAAGCGATTTGCGTCAAATTGGGAAGGAGTGAACGTACTACCACCACGAGAATTAATACATGCATTTAAATATGCTCTTTGTTGGTGTACGAAAACTGCGTAATAACCTAATTGTGGATTGTGGCGAATTTGCAGTGGAGATTGATTGGTTGGAAATGATAGATTAAGATTGTCTGCGATCGCTTGTTGTCCATCTCCTACAGTATTTAATTCATAGCGCGCATCAACATCGAGTAACAAGTCGTTTTGCTTGTATTGATAGCGTCTACCTGGAAATGCTACCTTACCATATGGTTCTTGTTCTACAATTCGATCTGGTAGCGGTTGACTTGCGACTTGCTGCCACTGTGGAAGAGGAACTGTAGCAGGAAATGTAAAAGGGGTAACTTTTCGCTTACCAATGTTTGAATCGAGTAACACTCGACTAGATACAAACAATACATTGACAAATGTGAAAATTAATAGCGGTGTTCGCAAGCGTTGCCAAAACTTCATAGTTCAGAAAGTTCTCTCTTGTCTGAATGTTCGGAAGGTAATCTTTTACTAGTTAAATAACAGAATCCTCCAAATAATAAAGTAGAAGTTAGAAAAAAAACTTGCGAACCCGTACCGATGTGCCAGTATTTAAATGTAGCTTCGGCTGTGTAAGCGTGTAAAATGGCTAGAATAGCGACTCGTACTCCATTGACAACAAAAGCGATCGCAACTGCGGCTAAAGGAACGAGGATTTTTTGCATTGTTTTTGTCGGAAACATGACTAAAAATAATACAGATAGTTTTAATAAAGGAAATATACTTTCCCAACCAGAACAACCAGCAGCTACCTCTACAGCTTTGCCATTAGCTAGAACAATATTGACTCCCTCTCGATAAAATTCTACTCCTAGATAAGTTAAAATTAAAGACGCAAAATTCGCCGTGTATAGAGCTAGAATGCCAATTCGATTAATTAGCAACTCTACAGGAATCGAAAAAGCAAAGATAATGATTATCTCTTGCCAGTATTGATGTAATTTGTTTGCTCCAGAAGCAAGTAAAACCAATCCTATAGCAGCGATAAAGGGAATAAAATGAAATAAATTGTCGAAACTAGTCATCCATAGACTTCTGAGGAGAACAAAGCCTAGAAGACTAAAGCCGAGGAAGCTAGAAACAATATCGCTTTGTAAAATTAATTTGTGGCGCTTTTCCCATATTAAAATTGCCACAGCTAACCAACAAAGAAGACTGAGAATAAATTGATTTGAATCGGCATTACTCCGCCAAATTAAACTTGCATGAATAGTCGCTATACCACTCGCGATCGCCATTAACCAAAATTGCGGTTGTTGTAGCGATCGCCATTCATTTTGGGAAAAAACTTTCATAAAATTACCAATTACCAATTACTAATCATCCCCATAACCTACGTCTAGGAGATCCATTCAAGCGATCGTGAGTATCAGATAATAATTGCGGAATATCTAATTGTTCGGGACAGCGCGGTAGACAATCACCACACTGAGTACATTTATTTGCTTTCATGCCAGGAAACCAGTGTCCGGCATTTTCAAACATTTGATAACGATATTTGCCGTACTCCTGCATATTGTATGCAATAGTCAGATTTCGCAGGCGCAAAACTTCGGGAATATTAATTTTTTCAGGGCAAGGCAAACATTTGTAGCATTGACTACAGCGATCGCTTGCTAAAGTTGTAGCAGCATGAGTTTCTAAGTGCTGTAATACTTTAATTTCTGCATCAGTTAGAGGTGTGTCACAGTCAGCGACTTGTAAAGGGACGTTTAACTCTTCTGGGGTGGCTGCACCGATGCTGAGGGTAGTAATACGGCGATCGCTTAGTAAAAAGCGATAATTGAGTTCTAATGGGGAAAAAGGCTGGCACAAGTCTTTAAGCGTCTCTGGTGGAGTGTATAAGAGTCCTCCCTTATCCGCAGGAGAGATAATAAATACACCCATATCTTTAGTATGGGCGAGTTCTACTGCTGGGGCATGACGTTGAAAAAAGTAGTAATAATGTAGGTTGACAAATTCAAACAGATCGGTTGCGATCGCTGCTAGTATTACATCTAAAGATGCGTGAGTGGAAAAACCAACGTGTCTTACCCGTCCATCAGCAACAGCTTCCCGTACTGCTTGCATACAACCATTTGGTTGTTGTACGAGATCGAGATGTTCCCAAGTGTTTATTCCGTGAATTGCCAAGCAATCTAAGTAATCGAGTCCAATACGTTCTAAAGATTCATCAATATAACAATGCATTGAGTCTGCATCTGTCGTAGGGGGAATTTTGGTTGTGATGTAAAGTTGGGAACGGGGGACAGGCAAACCTTTTTTGAGTGCTGCACCGAGATATAATTCGCTGTCACCATAGCCTCTAGCTGTTTCGATGTGATTGATTCCTAGTGCAACTGCGCGATCGATTGTTTTATAGGCATTTTCCTCCGAAGCCAAGTAACGCATCGTGCCTAACGAAAACACCGAAAGATTGAGATTTGTTTTGCCAAATCGTCGGTAGTGCATTGGTTCAGTCTGTACTAGGTTCAATCCCTAATGGGAGACAACTAAATTTCAACCATAGCGCAGCAGGCGATCTTATTCCAACACTTCCGAAAAAAAAATCAATTCCTAATAGGGTGATCGTTAAATTTCAACATGCACGGTGTAGCCTGTTCTTTTGGTTTCATTGCGGTTTCAATCCCTAATAGGGAGGCAATTAAATTTCAACGCGATCTAGCTATCTTGGTATCTGCAATTAATCGTGTTTCAATCCCTAATAGGGCGTTAATTGAATTTCAACAATCAGCTCAGTCTCTTCTCTAATCTGCAACCCGGTTTCAATCCCTAATAGGGCGTTAATTAAATTTCAACTTGTCTCGCTCTGCGATATCCTTAATCGAGAGTGGCAGTTTCAATCCCTAATAGGGCGTTAATTAAATTTCAACCTTTTACCTTGACTTTTCTCGTTGTCGCTTCCATCAGTTAAGTTTCAATCCCTAATAGGGCGTTAATTAAATTTCAACTTTTATAGAAACATCGGTGATGTTGCTATTTATTAAATGTTTCAATCCCTAATAGGGCGTTAATTAAATTTCAACGTAACTTATCGATAATTTTGAAAGTGGAGCGGCGCTGTTTCAATCCCTAATAGGGCGTTAATTAAATTTCAACCCTTCTCTTTAACTGCTTCCCTCACAAAATCGACTGTTTCAATCCCTAATAGGGCGTTAATTAAATTTCAACCTGATGGGGAATATGTGATGAGTCAATCACAGGTAAGTTTCAATCCCTAATAGGGCGTTAATTAAATTTCAACTACAGGATTTGGAGCATGTTTGAGCACTGTTGCCACTGAGTTTCAATCCCTAATAGGGCGTTAATTAAATTTCAACCGTTGGGAATTTGCGCCCCTAGTTTAGAGTTGATGTTTCAATCCCTAATAGGGCGTTAATTAAATTTCAACACTAGGGGAGTTGGTGTAAACGCTGGTTTGATATCAGTTTCAATCCCTAATAGGGCGTTAATTAAATTTCAACCTGGGTTTGCTTCTGGGCTATCAGCAGTACAGTCGTACTGAGTTTCAATCCCTAATAGGGCGTTAATTAAATTTCAACAATTAGAGGGCGCTGGAAGCGTCATTAAGGCTAATTGGAGGTATTGTTTCAATCCCTAATAGGGCGTTAATTAAATTTCAACAAAGTTAGATGGTGCCTCTGTTAATTCATCAACTGTTTCAATCCCTAATAGGGCGTTAATTAAATTTCAACGTCGTGGAGCGGATCGCTTGGAACTAAGCCAGAATGTTTCAATCCCTAATAGGGCGTTAATTAAATTTCAACGTATAGTAATAGTGTGGTAGAGATACCACACTGCACATTGTTTCAATCCCTAATAGGGCGTTAATTAAATTTCAACCTCAACGGAGTATACCTGGGAATGATCGGTATTAGGTTTCAATCCCTAATAGGGCGTTAATTAAATTTCAACGGAAGTTTGTTTTCTAAGCGGTAGTATTTAGTCATTCTCGTTTCAATCCCTAATAGGGCGTTAATTAAATTTCAACACGCGGGAGGAATAGAAATCAATTGTCGAGGATTGTTTCAATCCCTAATAGGGCGTTAATTAAATTTCAACCTGGCATCGCTGCTAGCGTTGCTGGGTACGCCGCATACAAGTTTCAATCCCTAATAGGGCGTTAATTAAATTTCAACCCCGATACGGCTGGCAATCCGCCGCCCATAGCCGGTTTCAATCCCTAATAGGGCGTTAATTAAATTTCAACAATGCGATCGTGAGAGTCATTATCACATCACTATTGTTTCAATCCCTAATAGGGCGTTAATTAAATTTCAACCGCTGCGCCGTGCTGTAGGAAATGGCGAAGTTCGCGTTTCAATCCCTAATAGGGCGTTAATTAAATTTCAACCTTGAAGATCGCTGGCAGTGCTGTATTCGATAGTTCCTGAGCAGTTTCAATCCCTAATAGGGCGTTAATTAAATTTCAACTTCAAGGCTTTAGTTCTGCTGTAGTCAAAGGCAATTTGTTTCAATCCCTAATAGGGCGTTAATTAAATTTCAACGGCGGGAGCCTGAAAACTAAGCCATATTTAGTTTTCAAGGTTCGAGAGCGCGGATAAAGCAATAATAGCATCACAAAAGCTGGTTCATGCAAGGTACAAATTGTGAAAACATAGACTTAGCAAGGAGCGCGGTAGATTATTAACCATTATTCCTGTAAACTACTGTATCGCGCCGATCACCAGCATTTTTTTCAAACTCTCTGTACCAACACCTACCCATCCGCGCATTCAGCAAAGAAAATAGTGTCATCATAAACTGGTTCACCACCAATACGCTCAACTTTACCAAAACAGCAGGCGCATAGAAAATAAAATCGAATACTATCAGTATCCGGCTTAATTAACTTATTTAAACGCCAACGTAATTTAGCATATTGAGTATTGCTCAACTGGCATTCAAACACGCTGTACTGCACCCATTGCCCGTAAGACTTAAGAACGTTATGGATTTTGGTACGGCGCTTATCTTCGGAGATATCGTAAGAAATAACAACATTCATGGTGATTTTCTCCCCTCACGCCTACTTCAAAATCAACGGTGGATATTTCTCACTTTCACCCATTAAGTATTTCGCTAGTAACCGTGCTTGTAGTTCAAATGCTTCTTGGTAACTACATTTACGTCCTAGAACTGGGTGCTTGAACTCAGATTGCTTCTTCTGCGCGTATAAGCGCAAGAATGTTTTTCGCCCTTCCCCAGTCAGAGATACCGCATGACTTAACGGTTCCGTCACAAATTCTGCGGGTGTCAAAAGTCGCTTATTCAAAGCAGATAACACGACTGCATCTACTATTAGGGGACGAAACTCTTCCATTAAATCCAATGCTAGCGCTGGTCTACCATAACGTTCGCAGTGTAGATATCCTAAATATGGATCGAACCCAACAATATCGATCGCCCCTTGTATATCATGCCGCAATAATGAGTAGCCAAAGCTGAGTAAAGAATTAACTGGGTCAGTCGGCGGACGGCGGCTGCGCGTGGTAAAAGTAAATTCTGTAGCCCGAATCAGTTGATGGAAGCAGTTGAAATAAGCCGCACTACCAGCACCCTCCAAACCGCGCAGCGAGTTAATACTGTTAGTCGTGTCAATCGGTGCAATCGCCTGCTCTAAACGTGTAATATATGCTGATAAATCTAAGTCTGGAAATTCCCGTTGGCGACGGATAAGTAGATTTCGGTAGTTTTTTAGCTTACCGCGCACAAAACCTTGAACTACATGAATTGCTTGGACTGACTCACCAGCTGCTTGCCATTGTGCCTTGCGAACAAAAATGTTTTTACTAACTTCTGGCTCCAATCTACCTAAATAACGACCTGTTTCTGTCAGAAAAGTCAGAGGTATATGGCGTTCGAGTAGTTCGGAAATCGCCGCTGGTGAAACGGTAGCACGTCCCATAACTACAACACCATCTATTTTAATTAACGGCACATCTAAAATTGTTTTTTTATCAAATCTGACATGAAGACGTTCATCTGCTTTGCCAATAAAAGCATCTTCTTGAGTGATATAAACCGTACCCATAATTGCATTTCTAGTCGATAAGTTACATCAATACAACTAAACTTACTTGGCTTCTTGATAGCGTCCGATCTTATCTACAGCACCAGGCAAGCAGCGTGAAAATAAGCTACATCCATCACAGCGTTTTGTTTTAATAGCCTTTGGTATCTCTCCTGTCATTAGCAATGTTTGAACGGCTTGAATAGTTGCGATCGCACTTTGACGCAATTGGTTAGTAATTTCTACTAGTTGACGTTGGTGCGAATGAGCATAGTAAATATAGCCATTACTAATACATTGTCCAGTCATTTCTTCTAAACACAAAGCTTGGGCGCAAACTTGTAGTTCGTCGTTATCCCATTCTCCTTTACGTCCTCGCTTGTATTCCACTGGATACCATTGACCGTTTTCTACTTCAATTAAATCAGCCTTTCCAATTAATTTGTATCGTTCGGACTTCAGCCAAATTGCTCGAATTTGCCGAGTTTCTTCTCGACTTCCTTCTCCTAACGTATGAACGCGATCGTGTAAACTCGTTCCTTCAATTGTGTATTGGTTATCGATAAATTCCCCTACACAAAACATTCGCCAGCAGCGGTGCGGACAGTAGGCATATTGATTTAATGCAGCGATAGGAATGTAATCAAGATCGTCCATGATTTTTCATATTTGAAGAACGCGAATCAATTGTTGACAGACGGCGTACCATGCCCATACCCATTGTTGTTTTACGTCCTACAACCGTATATAAAGCAAAGTCAGCTAAAGCGTTAATTTGCTTAATTACTATTGGTTCGACATCTCCAAGAATGCGATAGCTAATTTCACCAATACAGCCAATAAACTTACTATTATAATTGCTAATTACTTCCGTTTGAATCTTGACAAAACTTGGATAAATTGAGTCAAAGGAGATATTAGTAAATTCAATTCCACTATATTTATGCCAACGTCCTAAAAGACTGTTGAAAACGCATTCTTTGACGGGAAGAATCGTATCGTATTCACCTTGACGAAAGGATACAGGCGTAGTAAGAGTGAAGCTAAGAGTGCGATCGCGATCGCTAGCTTGTTCGTATAGTTGGGTATAGGTGCAAGCATTTGCCCAAGGTTGCATCGATTGGGGAGTACCGAGAATACTGGTAATATACAAGTCTGCGGAACCTAAATGCCAAGGGTGTTTTGGGTTAAGATTCAGCCACAGTGGGGTTAATTTGCTAAATAGAGTGTCATCGAGTAGGGAAATACGCCACCAGCAGGGAGTACCTGCGGGAATGGGTTTTTGATGACCAAATTGTAAGGTATGGTGATGTTTGTGCTGTCGTTGTATTTGCAGGGGTGAGAGGGTGAAAGCTTTATCTGCATTGGATTGATGCAGGTAGTTTCCCAAGGTTTTATCGACAGAACTAATGAGGGTGAGGAATAAGGCGTGGAGATGTCTGCCAGTGAGAAATTCAGGGTAGATAGGAGATTGCGGAATGAGGTTGAGGACGAGGCTGTGAGGCATGATATTAAATCTAATCTGACTTTGTTTTCAATGCTTTTGTATATGTAATAATTGCTGACTTGCGATCGGTGTGTTTGCAAAGTAATTTTTCATCACAATTCGTCGATCTGAGTTTAATAAAAATACCTGGCAATTCCACAAATCCTAATTCTGGATTATATGAGAATTCACGCTTTCCATCATATATTTCAGCACCTTCCTGATTTTTGTGAATTTCAATTACTATATCCTTAGAATAAGCACAACCCCAGCCTAATTCTCTTTCATCAAAGCGTGTAGTTTCTCGATCGTAATAACGCTCCAATACATAAGTATTAGCAAAATCGTTCTCATCATTCTTTATTAGGCGATCGACAGGTACAGTTATTTTATGTGGATTTTCACAGCCATCTTTATAAATCAATGTTGCCGAAGGTGTCCTACTACGAGTAACAATCAATCCTTTTTCATGGGAATGTTTACAAGTTAAATCTGCCTCATAAACATAATCATGCAGCATGGAAAATAGTTCGATGACTCGATAATCATCAACTTGTTCAGAAACAGAGATACATTCACTAATTTTTTGAGCATTAAACTCTGATAATGATTCTAGAGTTTTTTGGTAGATTTGCCAGCCATTTTCATCTAAGCTATTGGAGAATTCAGGAATTGAATTACCGATCGCTATCACTTTAGCATTATGTATATTACCTTTGCGGTTGCATCTTCCCGCGCGTTGAATTAAGTTTTCTGGAGGACAAATTTCAGAAATCAGTACTTTAGCATTTAGATCGCAACCAACTTCTATAGCACTAGTTGTAATCAGAAGATAAGGTTGATTACTGGAATCTCGTTTTTGAATTTCAGCATAAATATTTGGTCGCAGTTGGTCGGCAATTCTACCATGATAGAGAAATAAAAATCGTTCTGACGAGCGATCGCTAAAATTTAAGTCACTTTTTACTTTCTGATAAATCTCGACTGCATCTTGAACCCTTTCAACAACTACAATTAGTTTTTGTTGAGATTCAGTCTGCCATTCTCTAAGGATGATTTGAGTATATTCATTTTGATAAGCTTCTGGATGTTCTGAATCTCGTTTAATACTATTAATCCATTCAAAGCTTTTTTTGTTGGGATAATCCTGTTTTAATGTTTGTTCTTGAAATTCTTGGAGTGCATGGTATTTTTCCGAATCTTCAATATAATCTATTTGTTCTAGATAATCAAAACGTTTTAAATACTCGCTTGGCATTGTAGCTGTCATAAGCATAATAGAACGTCCAGCTTCATATAACGATTTCACTAAACTGTTAAAGTTTGTAAATGAAATTTCATCATAACTATGAGCTTCATCAAAACAGATAAGTGTCTTCTCTTGATTAATTCTCAAAGGAAAAATGAATGACTTTTGCTTATCTCCAAAAGCAAAGTAGCGATAAAGGAATTTATCTATAGTCGTGAGAATAACATCACCCTTGTATAAATGTCGTCTAGAATTGGATGTACGAAATTTTCTTTCTTCTCCATTTTTGTAGATTTGGCGATACATTTGCGCTCCTGTATCTACAACTAAAGAAAATTCTCTATTTGGATGTAGTTTAGAAAATTTTTTTAGATAGTCTTCAGTTCTTTGTTTTTGGTCTTCCAATAAACTACGAGCGGGCAGAGGTAAAATTAAACGATAACTTGATGCTAGGGCTGGAAATAGAATTGACTCGAATTTCCCCGAACCAGTAGAAGACTTCAATAAAATGGCAGGATGTTGGTCTTCATGAGAATTATATATTTTTTCAAACATTTCCTTTTGCATTGGGTTAGGCTGAAAACCTCCCAACTTTTGATAAAAGTCTTCTACCGTCCAAATTTTAGCTTGAATGCTAGAGTTATAAGGCTGAATAGTTATTGTTTTAGTAATTGATTCTTGTGAGTTACCTTGATGAAATTGCCACCAGGTTTTTACTATACGATCTAGTATTTTACCAATAGCTTCTTCTCTACCATCTTGAATACATTTTTTTAATTCTCCATCTTTATCAATTTCATTAGACTGCATGACCCAAGACTTGAAAGTTAGTTCTATAGGTTGTAAATCTTCAAAGATCCAAGGCTCGATAAAATATTTTGTGTCGTCTAATTCATCTGGTGCAATTGTAAAGTCCATAAAGGCGCGAGAATCTGCCTGGTTTCCATCGCCAAAAACTCTACAGGCTAACTCAGCTTCTATCTGATCGCACATTTCCAGAATATATAGTTCGCGGGCGTAAGCTAGCGGTTCTTTAGTCAAAATATCAGCATATTTTTGTTCTTTTTTTAGTTTGTATGCTTGACTGCATATATCTTCTACCGAAAAATCATGATGCCCGATTGCTAAAGCTTCTGCCCAAGCATCTTTGTCACATTTAGCTAAGTAACGATGTCCTCTAAATGAGTAAGTATACTCCTTAAATTTACTCATTTTCGTAATTTTCGCTTGAATCTCAAATCTTTGAGGTTTACCTATATCGTGAATCTTTGCTGCTTCTAAAACTCTTGCAAAAGAAGACTCTGATGGAAAATCTCTTTTGCTCCATTTCTTAACTAAAGCCATCACATTACCAACATGATTTCCCAGAGGTTGAAAACGAATTTCGCTAGGAATTGGCTGTGCTTCACCAGGAAAGAATACTCGACCAAACTTAAATGAATATTGACGATGTGCTTTAGACATATGCTTCACCTCTCAGCAAGTTAACCAGCGAAACAGGAATATTAATTCCATTTCCATCTGTGAAATATTCCAGAGTCGGAGGATTTCCTGTGTCTTCTGTAAAATAGGCGGTAACAAAAGGAATAAATCCTTCAATTTTGGTTACTCGATTATCTAAAAAACCTTCTTGTTCTGATTGATAACTTGTATCCCTTGCCCATTTGTAACGATACATGTTGTAAATATCGCACCCGCTTACAAACTGCTGACTTTGTAACAGAGCTTCCATTGGTACAATTGTTGAAGGATATTTAGCAGCGGTTTCTTGATGTAAATTCACGATTTCTGAAACTTCTGAGACAATCGCAAATCCTTCTTTACCAAGCTTACAGCCGTAACCTACTAATTCTTGAAAATACTCTAATCCATTTCGAGAATCAGCTAATACATAACCAGTCAGTTTTTCAGCTATAAAATATTCCCAAGTATGCAACTGAAAATTCGCTTTTTCGCCATCTTGATAAATTCTAGAAAAGGCATCATGGTTAAACTCTCGCATCCCTTTGCGATAGGTACGATGAACGGCACTCCACGTTCCTTTGGCTGGATACGCGCCTAAAGCTAAATAATGCGGAGGTAAGGCATAAACTGGCGGATTATCGCTGTTAATGCGAGTTTCTGGAATTTCCAACCCAACAGACATCATGCCTAGCCGTCGCAAGAAGCCAGATAAAGTTGTTGGAGGAACGAAGGGATAAGTAGCGATGTTAAGAATTGACCCAGGCAAAACGCGAAAGGTCATCGCTGCTGTAGGTTGAATTTTCAGTTCGACACAGTACATAAATTATGCCTGCAATACAGTGTCAACAAACAAGGCAGAATACTCTTGTAATTTCTCCAGTGCAGCATCTCCTATCCAACGTTCAAAATGTGGAAGTTGAATTCGATCGCTGTTTGTTTCTGGAGTTCTGGCAAAGCGAAGAAAATCATCAATAGCCTCTTGTGGGTTAGTAATTGATGGAGAAATCACCGGACGCTTTCCTCTGGGAACGAGGTATCTATCCACAACTAGAAGAGGCATTTGTTCGGAAGTTTCTGCGATCGCTATTCCTTTTGGATTTCCAGAACCTATACGTGGCAAACAATCTAGAAAAGCATAAGCTATAGAAGCAAACTCTGTGTCTGTAATACTCAATGCGTGATTAGTTACTGGATAAAGAATACCTGGTTGGTTGTACTGGCGTTTAAAGGGAGTAGGTTTTTCTTCCTTTTTAGATAAATTATTGGAAATAATTGCTGGATGCATCGCTCGTTGTTTATCTACGGGATAAATATCCTGTACTGCTACACCTCCACCATGTGTAACTCGACCAA
>NZ_RSCK01000087.1:0-151 GCF_003991895.1 Chroococcidiopsis cubana SAG 39.79 | reverse complement strand
GTGGCAAACAATCTAGAAAAGCATAAGCTATAGAAGCAAACTCTGTGTCTGTAATACTCAATGCGTGATTTTTTTTTTTTGTTTAGACTAACCAATGACAAAATGACTCAGCAGTACTGAGTTAACAAGCTACCCAGCTAAAAATATAAAA
>NZ_RSCK01000086.1:0-27234 GCF_003991895.1 Chroococcidiopsis cubana SAG 39.79 | reverse complement strand
AGCGAGAGTGGTTGCTAGCATGATTAGAAGTTGAAAAACCTCTCTTCTATACTTACATCCTTACTTGTTTAGGACTACCAGTTTTGATACGTTGCTGTCAGACTTAATGACTACCTTTGAAGGTGGTAATTAAACAAGTAAAACTTAGCGAGTGACTTCTGACTCCCGTGCTGGATCTGATAATTGTTGTTGAGAACGTTTAGACTTGCGACCTTTATGAAACCAGCGATCGCCAATTGACTCAAATGTGATGTACAAAATCGGTACGACAAACAAACTCAAAACCGTAGCTACCAGCATTCCCCCAAATACAGCCGTTCCCAAAGATTGACGACTACCCGCTCCCGCTCCGGTAGCTATAACTAAGGGGAAAATTCCCACCAAAGTAGAAATTGCCGTCATCAAAATCGGTCGCAAGCGTTCTTGCGCTGCTTCTAAAGCTGCTTGCGTAATTGACAATCCGCGATCGCGCAATTGATTGGCAAATTCTACAATTAAAATTGAATTTTTACTTGCCAACCCAATTAACATTACCAATCCAACCTGACCGTAAACATCATTGGGAAAACCGCGTAAAGTGAGAGCCAATAATGCACCCAGAACAGCTAGCGGTACAGCTAAGAGAATAATTAGCGGATCGAGATAATTTTCATACTGAGCCGCCAAGACTAGAAAGACAAAAACAATTCCCAAGCCAAAAACGATCGGTGCTTGTCCGCCAGACTCTAATTCCTCCGCTGTAATTCCCGACCATTCATAACCAATATTAGGTGGTAGCACCTCAGTGGCAATTTGCTCCATCTTGTCAATTGCTTCGCCAGAACTGAAGCCTTCAGCCGCCGAACCAGTGATTTCAATCGAGCGAAATAAATTGTAACGATTAATTGTTTGCGCTCCGGTTGTCGGAGTAATCTTCACTAAATTAGCCAAGGAAATCATCCTTCCCTGTGCCGATCGCACGTAGAGCTGGCGAATATCATCGGGGTTATTCCGAAACTGTCCATCTGCTTGTACGTAAACGCGATAGCTGCGCTGTTCTAAATTAAAATCATTCACGTACTGCGAACCTAAAAAAGTTTGCAACGTGTTATAAATATCGTCAATAGAAACCTGTAATGCCTTAGCTTGGTTGCGGTTGACTTCTACTATTACCTGCGGTGTATTAGCAGTAAAAGTTGTAAATACTCTTTGCAATCCCTCTGTTTGACTGGCTCTACCGATTAATTGATTAGCTGTTTGTAATAAGGTATCTAAACCAACATTGCCTCTGTCTTGTAATTGAAATTGAAAGCCACCAATGCTACCCAAACCAGGAATTGCCGGCGGATTTGTGGGAATAATTCTTGCTTGCGGAATTGCTGCTAATTGTCCGCCTAACTTCTGCGTAATCGCTTGGACTGACTGCCCCGTACCTTGACGTTCATCCCAAGGTTTGAGCGAGGTAAAAATAATTCCATTATTAGCAGTATTGCCGCTAAAACTAAAACCACCGACAGTAAAAGTCGATTGCACTTCGGGAATTTTGAGAATTTGCGTCTCGACTCGCCGCATTACATCATCTGTATAGTTTAAAGAAACTCCAGGTGGACCCTGCACCAATGTAATAAAATATCCTTGGTCTTCTTCTGGTAAAAAAGCAGTAGGCACAGTTACGAACAACCAAGCTGTAAAGGCGATCGCAGCAGCAAATAGCGCCAAAACGATGTATTTGATTCTGACTAGGCGATGGAGAATTTTTTGATAACCGCGGCGCAACCAGTCAAGAAAACGATTGATTTGGTGGAAAATTCGACCTAACCAGCCGCCTGTAGTTTGTTCTCGTCTCAGTAAAATACCTGCTAAAGAAGGCGTAATCGTAATCGCAAGAAAGGTAGAGATGGCGATCGAAAAGGCGATAGTCAGCGCGAATTGACGGTACAATGCCCCTGTAGTGCCTGGGAAGAAAGCTACGGGAATAAACACCGCCATCAACACTAAAGACGTGGCAATGACTGCACCTAGTAGTTCGTGCATCGCTACCGATGCAGCTTGACGCGGCTCCATGTTTTCTTGTTGCAACAAGCGGGAAATATCTTCGACTACGACGATCGCATCGTCTACTACCATCCCTGTGGCTAAAGTTAAGCCAAACAGCGTCAAACTATTAATCGAAAATCCGAAGACTTTGATAAAAGCAAACGTACCGATCAAAGCGACAGGAATTGTAATCGCAGGAATGACGGCAATTCGCCAGTTTTGCAGAAACAAGAAGATTACAGTAATAACTAGAGCGATCGCAATTAATAGCGTAATTACCACTTCAGAAAGCGATTCTTGCACGAATAAAGTCGTGTCAAAGGCAACGTCATACCTCATGCCTGGAGGGAAACTTTGCGATAGTCTTTGAATTTCAGCTTTAACTGCACTAGCAACTTCCAAGGCATTACTACCAGGTAACTGATAGACACCTAAACCTACAGCATCTTGTCCCCTAAATCGCAAGAAGGAATCGTAGTTTTCTGCTCCTAATTCTGCCCGTCCGACATCTTTCAACCTCACCAACGTCCCATCTGCACCAGTTTTGAGGACGATGTTTTCAAATTCAGAGACATCTTGCAGGCGGCTCTGCGCTCGCACGTCGATTTGATATTGTTGATTATTAGGGAGCGGCTGTTGACCCAAGCGCCCCGCACCAACTTGAATATTTTGTTCGTTGAGCGCCGCAACTACATCTTGTGCTGTAAGATTGCGACTGGCGAGTAAGTTAGGGTCTAACCATACGCGCATCGCATATCTGCGTTCGCCAAAAATTGTAATATCGCCAACGCCCTCAATTCTTTTCAGGGCATCTACGAGGTAAATATCGGCATAATTACTTAAAAAGATCGGGTCGTATTTGTTCTGTTCGGAAAACAGCCCAAGTGCCAACAACAGAGTGCTAGACCGCTTTGTTACCGTCACTCCCGTGCGTTGTACTGCTTCTGGTAACTGTGCCTGGGCGACGGATACGCGATTTTGTACGTCAACGGCTGCCAAATCTTGGTCGCGAGTCGGCTCGAACGTGACTGAAATCGAGCTGCTACCATCGTTATTACTGCTAGAACTAATGTACCTCTGACCGCGAACGCCGTTAATTTCCCGCTCTAATACAGTTGTGACAGTATTTTCGACAATTTCTGCACTAGCTCCAGTGTAGTTTGCCGTGACATTGACTTGAGGCGGACTGATTTCGGGATACTGAGCAGCAGGTAGTGTGGGAATGCTAATCGCTCCTGCTAACAGAATGATAATGGTACAAACGCTAGCAAAGACAGGTCGCTTGATGAAGAAATCTACGAACATGATGAGGGGTAATTGGTAATTGGTAATTGGTAGTTGGTAGAAAACTGCTCGCTCAGCTCTCTTCCCCTGCTCCCTGCTCCCTACTCCCTGCTCCCTGCTCTGGCACGGGGGCGATCGCAGCGCCATCTCTGAGGTTGAGCAGCCCAGAGGTAACGATCCTGTCTCCTGGTTGCAATCCCGATCGCACTTGGTAGCGATCGTCTTGAATGTCTCCTAACTTCACTGGTTGCTGTCGAGCCGTTAGTTGAGTTTGCCCTTCTGGGGATTTTGTTTGTTGCACTACATAGACAAATGTTTGCCCTGCAACCCGCGATACTGCTGTCGTGGGAATCAAAATTCCTTGCCGTTGGTTCCAAATCACTCTGGCGCGGACAAAACTATCGGCTCGGAGTTGGGTAGGGGAATTGGCAAATAATGCTTTAATTAAGATCGATTGCGTATCGTTTGTCACTTGGGGCGAGATAAAAAATACCTTGCTCGTACCGATTTGCTCTCCCTGTTCGTTTAATAATTCTACTGGTGTACCGATTTCTACTTGTGCCACCCGTTCGCGTGGGATAGAGACGTTCACTTCTAAAGGTTGATTTTGAGTCACGGTGGTTAGTTGAGTCGAAGGTGTGACGAGATCGCCAACTTTGACGGGAATCGCGCCTACCGTACCTGCAAAGGGAGCGTTGACTTGGAAGTATTGCAGTTGCACTCGTGCTTGGTTAGTATTTGCCTCTGCCTGCTGTACGGCTTGTTGAGCTTGAGCGACTGCCGATGTCTGCGCTTCGATTTGCTTGTCGATCGCATTCAAATTAGCACGAGCTGTTTGCAGTTGATTGTAATATTGGTCTCTTGTCTCTCGCGATACTGCTCCTTGACCAGCTAGAGCAGAATATCGTTTGTACTGCTCTTGGCTCAGTCTTAGATC
Source organism: Chroococcidiopsis cubana SAG 39.79 (assembly GCF_003991895.1). NCBI lineage: Bacteria > Bacillati > Cyanobacteriota > Cyanophyceae > Chroococcidiopsidales > Chroococcidiopsidaceae > Chroococcidiopsis > Chroococcidiopsis cubana. Next base: position 22,997 of record NZ_RSCK01000086.1, on the reverse strand, counting down.
GGATAGAGTAGCTTGCCTTTCTGCTCTGAGCGATCGCAATGTAGCTTGCGCCGTTGCAACTTGAGCGCGAGCCGCTGCTGCTGCCGCAACTGCACCCGATACAGAGGCTTGTTGCTCGTCAGGATCGATTTGCACCAGCGGTTGCCCAGCTTTAACTTGAGTACCTGGTTGGACGTAAATTTGCGCGACTCGTCCCTGAACTTGTGGCAAAAGAGTCACCGACTGCCGCGACTCCAAATTCGCAATAAATTCCGAGCTTTCAATTATAGTGCCAGATGTGACTGTTGCCGTGTTGACGGGAACAGCACGCGGCTGGCTTTGTCCTGGTGGTGACTGACCTTGCACTTGACGCTGCCACCACTGCCAACCCAAAAAGCCCCCACCCAGAAGGATAGCGATCGCGCCTATAATTGATAACCACTGGCGCTTCTGTCTAGAGGAAGATTTTGTCCGTACTCGCTCGGGAGGGGAATTGTCTTGTACCTCACCAGTTTTTTCGACTGATACTACGTTTCCAGAGCGAGAGCCTGCATCATCCTCTTGCTTTATCGTTTGATTTTCTGGTTCCGTGCGTTTAGAATCCGAATAGCTCATTTATCTGATACTTTTTTTAAGAATTTTTTCTTTAGAGTGCGTAGTAATTTATGCCAAGTAACTCACCAGCCAAATGTCCCCTTCGAGCCTACATAGAAATAGTGGAAAACTGGTGCAGCCAAACGGTAGATATCGTCTGATTTATTGAGTCAAACTATCTGAAGGTAGAGATTGTATTAAGCTTAGAGTTAAAGGCATTTGACTAATAGACCGAGCATAATCAGCACTCAGATAGGGACGGTATTGCTGCGAACCTGCTACATAAGTCTCAAAAAAAGCCACGCTCCAATTTCTACTGCTGCGGTAGGAAAGCGTAATTCATCAATGCTTAAAACCTCACCAATCTCGGTAATATTGTCTTGGAAGTTGGATAGGGTAGAACCTGCTATTGTGGCAAGTCCTAGTGTAGGATTTCCTCTACCCAAAGTATTGATAAAGGAACCGCTTAACAGCGCGACGCTCTCTGCTTCGCTGCGATTCAGTTCGCTAGTCAGTTCTAGCTTATCCGCCAATTCACTTGCAGAACCCTCTACCACTGCTTCCACGCGCACGGTGCGGAAAGTGCCGAAGCTTGATGAGAGGATTAGAAGGGATAGGAAGCGATCGCCTCTGCTCACAGATTTTCGTAAGTAAGTTCTTTGTTTGCCCAGTGAGTTTCTGCCAGAAATTCACTAAATGTAGTCAGGAGTCTGGGAAATTCCGCTTCTCTTAAGCGCCTAACATCGGCTTGATAGCCTTGCGTGCGATACCACTTAATCAGGGCAAATAGTTCCCATCGCCAAAGAAGTAGAAATATCCATGCAGGTATTTCTCTGTAGACAACTGGCATGGACTGTGCTTCAGAGAAGCTCTGCGCCATTTGTAAAGGAGTTAGCACGTCGCCTGCCAGCTCAATTTCTTGACCAATGTACTTTTGTGCATTTTTCATCACATAAGCAGCAATGCGTCCCATATCCCTAGTTGTAATTAGATGTAGCGGTCTGTCGGGCTGAAGCGAAAAGGAGAAGACCCCTTTGAGGATGGATGGTCGCGTGTACTTCTTCCAAAACTCTTCCATAAATAGACAAGCTCTGAGCATAGTTGTTGGCAAGCCAGCCTGTTTGAAAACTTGCTCCACCTGATACTTCTGCTCGATATGGCTGACTCCAGAATTTCTATCTGCTCCACCAGCGGAGTTATACACCAAATGCTGGATCTTGGCATTAACAGCCGCTCGTGCCAGTCGGTGCGCTCTCTCGATCTCTTGTGGATCGGGTTTAGCAGCATCGGCAGACAAACCGTGGCAGTAGACAGCCGAAATTCCCTTCAAAGCTGCTTGAAGCGATGCTTCATCATCCAAGTTAGCCTCAACTAGCTCAACGCCTGCATCACTTATCTTTGACAAATTGGGGCGGCTCAGGTCGATTTTTCTAGTGATGGCGTGTAAGTCAGTCGCTCCAGTATCGAGAAATCCCTTGACTGCGTTTTTGCCAGTGCCGCCAGTCACTCCTATTAGCAAAATCCTACCAATTTTTGATTCCATGTCATTAGGGAAAAGCGATCGGGGACATTAAAAATTTTTGCTTGTCATGCTATATATTATTGAGCCACAAAAACCCCCTTCTGGTGGTTTGGACTGCGAGAAAGACTGCTGGTATATGGGCGATGGTCGAGACAAGCGCGTTTCACCCTCGGCATCGCGATGAAGACGAAGAAGCTACGATGGGGACAGGCTGACATAGATCGGTTTTCTCTCTACGATTTTCCTACCCGCCGCAGTGCGAATAGAGACACAATAATAAATAGAAATAACTTTTTGAGGTAAGCTATGTTTCCTTTTTGGGGTAGTAGCTGCAAAGGAGCGCGAACCTATGTCTCGCAAAAGCTTTTTAGAACGTAGGCTTTGGTTTCTCAAGTGGATGCGAGACGATCTAGAGACAAAATTAGCAGGCATTAATGCGGCGATTGGTAAAGTAGAGCAGCAGTTAGGGGAAGATGAAGCACCCGTTTGAAGTTAAAGCTTGAGGCTATATCTATACGCTACAGCTAATTAGGTAAATCCGAGCGTAGTCCCAGTGAAGCAACTGGGACTTTTCGATTAGCGGTAGGGGTCAGAAGAATAGTGATAACTGCGCTAACGCACATCATACTGTTCTGGCGATTCTGCTAATAGGGGAACTGTGTTCAAGTGCATCCCCTATCTTTCTTTGTTTTCGGCTATTTAGTCTAAACTCCAGTTTTACCGACTGACTGTCTACAATTGCGGCAGTAGCTTGGGGAGATCTTTATTGCTTCAAAAGATCGCTTAGTAAAACTTGTTTGCCATAAGGCACTCTCATTAGTAGCAATATAGTGCTTTATGCTTATCAGATTCATTCGTTAGATAGGACAGAGCTTTGAACCGCAGGCTAACCAATTGCTCGTAAAAAGGATTTAGCTTGCACAGAGGTGGAATGTGAAATAAAGTACGCCCAAAAAGCTTAATGTCTCGTTCAAAAGGGCAACTTGCTGGGATCGACTGGCATAATAATTTGGCAATCTTGCGATCGCGCACTTCTATCTTATCAAACCATTGGTCAACCAAATCCCGTAGATTGAGAAGTTTCACCATAACGATCGCTCCTTGTAATCCAGTTGAATCATGCTTGGTTTTTTGAGTCTATTCATATCAAGATGCATACTCTCGAAAAATTGGTCTGACTCCACTTTTTCGCGTTACGCTCCTTGAGTTATGAACACTAATCAATTATTGATTAGTATTCATAGTATGAAAGCTGTCTGTTTGCGATCGGGTTCAATCAGATGTATAACTTCGTGTATAACTTCTGCCAGCGGTAGGGGATAATTTGAGAGTAGAGATTACACAGCAGCGGACAGCAACAGAGGCGCGTTTTAAATCAGAGCGTCAGGAGGAAATGAGATCTAATGCTCGCATCACTAAAAGCACTTCTCACCTCAGCTGTAGACTATGCCGGACTGTTTCCCCCAGCAAAGCTTGACTTGCGACAAGCAATGGAAAATTACGTCCAAGACTCGGCATCACCCTACGCTTGGATGCTGAGTCGCTTTGTCATCCCAATTTCCCGTTTGTCGGAGTTCGCGGAACTCTTATCGGCGTTTTCTTTAAAGCATTGGTCGCTCAGTGTAATTCTTTCGGGACTGGAATCGGAAATCGAGCAGGTGCAATCGCTTCACATTGGCAACAAGGTAGCGATCGCAGCTCTTGAATTTTCTGCTCTTTCACCTCCAGAAATAGAAAGAGTGTCGTCCGCTCTTCCTACTGGAGTTGAAGCATTTTTTGAAATTCCCTTTAATAGCGACTTAAAGCCATATTTAAAGGTTCTGCGGCATACTGGTGCAGCAGCTAAAATTCGTACTGGCGGCGCAACCATCAATGCTTTTCCCAGCGTTACTCAATTGAGCCAATGCATCTTTTCATTTGCCGAAGCCCAAGTTCCTTTTAAAGCAACCGCAGGTTTGCACCACCCCTTACCAGCTCAATATCCCTTGACCAGCGAACCAGACAGTCCTGCCACATTAATGCATGGCTTCTTGAATGTGGCAACTTTAGCAGCACTCGCATACTGGCAAAAAGTCACGCCAACAGAAGCCTTAGAACTTCTCCAAGCATCCAGCAACACTTTCCAATTCAAACAAGATAGTATTTGCTGGCGCGATCGCTGTTTAGATATTTTAGAGATAGAAGCAGCTCGACAACATTTCTTCCGCTCATTCGGTTCCTGCTCCTTTCAAGAGCCAGTCAACGACCTCAAGCATGTTTTAAATTAGTAATTGGTAATTGGTAATTGGTAATTGTGTGGTGCGCGATTTAATTTTGAATTTTGAATTTTGAATTGCTCCCTTGTCCCCCGTGTCTCCCTTGTCTCCCTCATGATCCGTCCCATCAATCGCACCCACAATCCAAATTTACGCAGTTGGGTTGAATCGGCAAATCAAAAGGACACTGATTTTCCGATCCAAAACCTGCCGTTTGGCGTGTTTCGACCTCGGAACAGCAATAATTCCCGAATTGGGGTGGCGATTGGCGATCAAATTTTAGATTTAACTGCGTGTTGCCAAGCTGGATTGCTGCAAGAACTTTCCCAGGAACTACAAGCTGCATGTACTGCACCTAGATTAAATCAATTGATGGCGATGGGAAGTAGAGCAGCCTCAGCATTGCGCGATCGCTTGAGTCAGCTCTTACGAGCCGATGCCCAAAATCCCCCCTTAGAAAGCAAAATTCTTTACTCGATATCTGAGGCAGAACTTTTATTACCTGCGGATATAGGCGACTATACTGATTTCTACGCTTCGATCTTTCATGCCACTAATGTTGGTAAGTTGTTTCGTCCCGACAATCCACTCCTGCCTAACTACAAATACGTCCCGATCGCTTACCACGGTCGTGCTTCTTCCATCGTGCCTAGCGGGACTGCGATCGCGCGTCCTAAGGGTCAGAGGAGAAGTTCTGGGGAGTCAGTGCCAAGTTTCGGATTTTCTCAACATTTGGACTACGAACTGGAAGTTGGTTTCTTCATTGGTAATGGAAATCAGCTAGGTCACCCCATCTCAATTGATGATGCGGAGGAACACATATTTGGGCTTTGCTTGGTGAACGATTGGTCGGCAAGAGATATTCAAGCTTGGGAATATCAGCCCCTCGGTCCCTTCTTATCCAAAAGCTTCGCAACGACAATTTCTCCTTGGGTAGTAACCCTAGAAGCTCTAGCACCATTCCGTTGTGCATCTTTTCAACGTCCCCAGGAAGATCCGCTACCACTGCCTTATCTTTCCTCAGCACATGATACTAAACTAGGTGGCATTGACCTTACGGTAGAAGCACTAGTCTGCTCAGAGCAAATGCGTGTTATGGGAATGCAGCCGTTTCGCCTAAGTCGCGCTTCTTTCAAATCGATGTATTGGACTTTAGCTCAGATGCTCGCTCACCACTCAAGTAATGGTTGCAATCTCCGCTCTGGAGATTTGCTAGCCAGTGGTACAGTTTCTGGTGCTGAAGCAGGAACGCAAGGATGTTTACTCGAAATCACTCAGCGTGGCTCAAAGTTGATTCAACTGCCAACAGGCGAGGTAAGTTCCTACCTAAATGACGGAGATGAAATTGAGCTGCGCGGATACTGCGAGCAGGAAGGCTATGCCAGAGTTGGTTTTGGAGAGTGTCGAGGTAGAATTCTCTCAACTAGCTGACATTCCATTAATACTATGTCTATTTGCTGGAATGGCGACGTATCTTTGAGAGTAGTTAACAGTTGTCCATTCGAGAATTGATTGGGTTTTTACCTATGCGAGAATGCTAACAATCTCTCTACGCCTACATTTCATTGCTAGCTCCAAAGGGGTATCCCCATACTTGCTTCTAGTATTTAACTGTGCGCTCGCATCTACGAGTAGCTTGACCCCTTCAATATTATTTTGCACAACCGCATCGTGGAGAGCAGAGTACCCGTTGTAGGGACCCTGAGCATTGAGATCGATCCCATATTCAATTAGAACTTTCATCACTGCTGGATACCCCAGATAAGAAGCGGCGTGAAGTGCAGTTCCTTTCATGCTAGAGTCAACCGCACGAATATTAGCACCAGAGTTAAGCAACAGCCTGACCATTTCAGAGTCACCATTGGCAGCACTAATTATGAGCAGGCTATTTCCATAACTGTCCGTTTGGTTAGCGTCCGCTCCGCTAGCAATCAATTTTTTTGCTAATTCGAGGTTATTGTCGTTCACGGCAGCAACCAGACTGGTACTCGTAACTAAATTAGTTTTCATCAGTTTGTCCTCATGTTTGACGAATTTTTACACTACACATTTAAGAGTGCAAATTAAATCTTAAAAAAATCTTAAGACAGAAGATTGCCAGGTTGCTAGGGTGAAACTTTTTGAGTGAGTTAGCATTCTTTTGACTGTATGCGGTATACAGTAAAGACGAAAAGTAGATAACTATAGAGCTCATATTTAATTTTTGAAATCTACGTAGGATGCGTCACGCCAAAGGCTAACGCATCACTCTCAGTTTTTGGTGTGTTAAGCAAGCGCGTAACACACCCTACCCATATTGAGGTTTTTTCGATAATCAAACCGGATTCCTATAGAACTAAAGATTTAAAAGAACTGAAGACTCAATTGAAGTTCGACTGCAATATATGAAGAATTCCGCAGCGAACTTGAAATTTATTACCTTGATTACCTACCGACCGAAACAAACAAACTGCTGTACGAGCAGTTAACCAGGGTCTATCTCGTCAGCAGTAAATGTTGCAAAACTGTTCAGGGAGATTCCAATAAAATCCGATCGCTTGCTTCCAGTCAGCAAGGTAATCTTTTCGGCTTTTAACGATTAATGAAGGAGGACACTCGACGTAAACCATCTAAGACCGCTCTGATGGAGGATTGCGCCTCCCCTCGATGGTAACAAAGTGGAGGAAGCGATAAAAACTCCACACCATCGATGTCCTTAATTTGCACTGTTCGCACATTTGACATCGCTCTCCTTCAATGCGCGCTCCTGAGCCACAACGGTATAACGCTCATACAGTGCTGTTTCTTTTCAGAAGTTTAGAGTTTATAAAAAGCGATCGCAAGGCTAAATCTTTCGGAGTAAGTTCGCATTCTTTTGCTTTCTTCTCCGCGTGCAATCGAATTTAAATGATAGGAAAGATAACCATAGTGCAAGACAAAATTGCACTATGAGTAATATCAACTTACTCAATAGATAAATACAATCCAATTACTGATTTTTCAATAGGAAAGTAATGCAATCTTCAATATTTTTACTATAGACATTCCAAAGTTTAATGCTGTGAAGACAACACATCATCATTTGCAGTTTCTCCAAACATTTGAGAGAATGCGGGAATGAGTAATAACATCTTGGTAACGGGCGCTACAGGCAATGTTGGTTCTGAAGTTGTGCGTTTGCTGAGCAAACGGGGATATTCAGTCAAAGCTGCTGTACGAAGTCATTCTGATTCGCGCATTCACCTACCTTCTGGTGTAGAGTCTGTTGCTTTTGATTTTGAGCAACCCCAAAGCTTTGAGCCTGCTTTTCGGGGGATTAATACATTGTTCTTGGTCAGACCACCTGCGATTTCACAGGTAAAGAAATATATCTATCCCGCGCTGAGAATAGCCCAAGCAGCAGGTGTCGATCGCGTTGTCTTTCTATCTCTCCTGGGAGCAGAACGCATGGCGATCGTTCCCCACGCTAAGATCGAAGCCTACATTAAATCTCTTGGTCTAGTGTATACCTTTCTGCGGGCAAGTTTCTTCATGCAGAACTTGAGTACAACGCATTGTCAGGATATTAGAGATCGCAACGAGATTTTTGTCCCAGCAGGTAAAGGTAAGACAAGTTTTATTGACGTGCGGGACATTGCCGCTATCGCCGTAAAAGTGATGACTGAACCAGGACATGAGGATCGAGCATATCCGCTGACTGGAAGCGAGGCACTGGACTATTATGAAGTCGCCGAGATCTTTACAAATGTTTTAGGAAGACAAATCGTTTACACTCATCCTTCTTTCTTAAAATTTGCCCGAAAAATGTATGTTCGAGGGTTACAGCCTGGATTGATTGTGGTAATGCTGGGAATTTACACTACAGCACGTTTGGGATTGGCAGCAAAAGTTACCGAAGATGTCAGACATTTGTTACAGCGATCGCCTATTAGTATGGAAGAGTTCGTGCGGGATTATCGAGCAAGTTGGATGTGACAAAGCCAGCACCAACTGTAATTGAGAATGAGACCCTCCTATAAAGGTGTCGCTTGCTTAAAAGCACGGGCGATCGCCTTCCACGCCTCCTTGCGTCTCATGTTTGCATCAAGTGGTAAGGGACGTACCGCTTCCCCATCTCGGCGTGCTTGCCTCTGAGACAGCCAAGTGTAGCGATCGCTCAGTCCCCAAGTGATGACGGCAATGACCTCTGGCTCATCTAATACCACGGACAGATAATCTTGATAAATTCCGGCAACTAGGCGATCGCGGAGATGAATATCTGATGGCAGGTGTTTGTCTGTCACATCCAGTTCGGTAATTAGAATTTTCAGACCGAGACTTGCAATATCCTTTAGAAAAGCCCTTAATTGACTAGGGTTAAAGCGAGTCTCTCCCCCCCATAAGTGAGCTTGAATACCAAGAGCCTGCACGGGAGTTCCCTGAGATCTCAAACGCTCTAGTAACTTTAAAACAGCAGTTCTCTTTGCTTCATCTTTAGGCGTGTCATACTCCATACCATAATCGTTGTAAACTAGTAATGCCTGCGGGTCTGCTGTAGATGCGGCGCGAAACGCTAGATCGAGATAATCGGAACCCAAAAACCTCAACCACGGCGTAATTCGCAAACTATCAGACCGTCCATCCTCGGGAAAAACTGCCTCGTTGACCACATCCCAGGAATGCATCTGTCCGGCATAATGCCCAGCAACTTTTGTGATGTGTTCCAGCATTATCTGTCTGGCATTCCGATGGTTGACCGTCGATTTAAACCATGATGGTAATCGGGCGTGCCATAACAAGGTGTGTCCGCGAAAAAGTAGATTGTGAGTTTTGGCAAACTGAGCTAGGCGATCGCTGCGCGTAAAGTCAAAACGGTTTAGACTAGGGCGAAGACTTTTCCACTTCAATTCATCTTCTGGCACGAGCATGGCACACTCTCGAACAAAGCTGCTGGCAAATTGCGGATTGGATGACAGCATGTATTCTTGCGTAGCAGCTCCATAGATTAATCCCTTCGCTGCTGCCCATTCGCGTAAAGAAGCATTCTCGATCGCTGCGTCTGTATCCGCCGTTAATATCTGCCGATCGTACCCAGCCTGAGCTTGACTAGCGCCAGCACCTATACCTGCTAAAGCGCCCAAACCTAATAAAAACCTACGTCTGCCAGTCATCGTTCTTTAACTAATAACTCAGTGGCAAATAGCCTCAAGATCAACCAAGGCTCAATTGAGTAGCGTCGCCAGAGCCGTTGCGGTTCAGCCAGCAAGCGAAACAACCACTCTAGACCGAATTGTCCCGCCCATCTAGGGGGAGTTGGTACGGCTCCTGCTACGTAGTCCATAGCAGCTCCAGCAGTCAAAATCGCATTGGCAGACAGTCGATCGAGGTTATCTAGTATCCAGTGTTCTTGTCGAGGCATACCTATACCCAACATCAGTACGTGCGGTTGGTAAGCGGCGATCGCGTCCAAAACGGCTCTGTTTTCTGAACTGCTCGGATGTACGTCAAAATAACCGTGAGCGTAGCTAATTGCAAGCCAGGAAATCGCTGTCGTAGTATACTAGCACCCCGCTCGACGACTCCTGGTTTACCTCCCAAATAAAATATGCGCCAACCTTGCTGCGCGGCTACCGCCATCAAATGATCTGTCCAGTCTACATATGTAACTCGATGCTCTCGTCTAAGAGGCAAGCCCAGCAACCGCCCCAGCAAAATTAAAGACATACCATCAACATGTATGTAGTCAGCGCGATCGTAGAAGGCACGCATCTTTGGGTCTTTGTGGTAGATGCAAAGACTGTGTAAATTGTGATTGGCAATAATCCATCGTTCGTCATGCTTAACAGCCTCGGCAATGAGGCGATTGAGATCCGAGATTGTCAATGCATTCACCCACACTCCAAGCAGGTAATAGGACTGCTTCATTGTTCCCTATCCCTAAAGATTTGCTCAACTGTTTCAATTAATGTCCGAACGCGGGCAGTCCAACTGTGGTAAGTGAGGATCTCTTGACGAGCTAGCTCTCCCATGTTTGGTAACGCTACCCGCGACTCATAAGCTCTGACCAATGCCAATTTGAGCGCTTGTTTATCGCCAGAAGGAAACAAAAATCCGGTTTCTCCATCTCGCAGCGTGAACTTGGCATCCTCAAAAGCCGAAGCTAAAACTGGTTTGCCCATCGCCATGTACTCATAGATTTTGAGCGGCGAATGATACATTGCACCGATTTGTAATTTGACATGACCGGAATATCCTAAGTCAAATCCGGCGATATAATCGGGTACTTCGTCCCAGGAAACTTGACCGACAAACTCGACCCGGTTTGATAAACCCAAGCTACGAGCTTTAGATTCCCACTCCTGTCGCATCTGACCGTCTCCTACAACGACCAGAGACAGATCGAAGCCATCCGTTTGCAAATCGTTAAGGACTTCTAGCAAATCGTCTAAACCCTGCCAAGGGTAAAGATTACCGACAAATCCAATTGTGAAGTTATCGAATATGCGTTTGGGATGGCGACCCTTGGAGTCAAAAACACTAGTATCTACGCCGTTGGGTAAGACAATGACTTTCTCTGGTGAAATCTCTGCTTCTCGAATGATAATCTCTTTGAGTGCTTGGGTGACGCAGACCAGCAGATCGCACTCTCGGTAGGCTTGAATTTCCAATTGACGTTGGAGATCGCTTAAAACAACATTCTTTCGCTCTGCTTTTGTTTCGTAGAACAAAGGGGAATTAGTTTCTAAGATCCAGGGAATACCGTGCTGCTTGAAGATCCAACCTAGAGACTGCAACGCAGCACGACGCTCGTAAACCAAATCTACCTTTTGAGCTAATTCTTGCCAAGCTCGTCTTGCATTGAGGTTACTCATGTACAAGCGGATTAAATCCGATCCAAGAGTCCGAACAAATCCTGCTGTTACGGCGCGCTCCGAGCCTTTTGTCACCCAACTACGCGGGACGCGATCGCCTACAATAAAAGGATGAACTTGCCATTGGAGAGCTGCAAAAGCTCTCATCACTCCCAACATATGCGATCGCGGTCCGCCTGCTTCAGCATCAGGACGAGTAGAGGCTCGTGGGGCAGCAGATAAGTAGCCAAGCCTGCGTATCACACTTTTGCGTTCCATATTTACAGTTCTAAAACACTGTCATTAGCCCTTAAATTCTGCAAAAATTGCAATGACTGCTTAACTAATTTTTTGACAGCGTTAAGTACTAGCAATATATTGCTATATCCTCTCCGCATTCGTCCGCTAGATAGCATAGGGCTTTAAAGCGAAGATTTACCACTTGCTCGTAAAAAGGATTTAACTTGCATAGGGGCGGAATATGAACTAGGATGCGATTGAAGAACTTGATTTCGCGCTCAAACGGACAACTGGATGGAATTGCCTTACACAATAAATGGGCTTTTTTAGAGTCACGAATCTCAATTCCATCCAACCAAGAACAAACTAGTTCTTTTAGATTGATAAGTTTCATCATCATTTTCACTCCTTTTTATCTATAGCACTTGCGATCGATGCATAAGATTTGGAAGTTGTAAGTCGTAAGTTGTCATTACGAAATCACAAACGAGTAATGACATTCATTTTGCGTGTTGTACAGTTCGATCGGAATGCTATAGATGGTTAATACTAGTGTTTAGCAATTTAAGCTTTAGGGAAAGGTGGGCAATGCCCACCCTACTACATGGTGGGAAGAGTGTTACATCCAACTCGATGTTTTTCGGTGAAAATAAACTGGCAAACCTGATAGTAAATCTCAGAAGCTGTTATCTTCAACCTTGATGTTTAATTTACAACAACAAAAGTGTCAAACTAGGAACAAAAAGGTAACAAATTGGGAAAAGTTAGGATTGCGAGATTGAGTTATGAACTATTTGTGTGCTTACCTTGGGTCGCAAAGTAGTGTAGTAAATATCTTCCAAAATACTAGTTTGACTGCGAAGATTAAATCGGGTGCGGACTCGTGCTTGACCGTTTTGGCTAAGTTGCTGCCATAAGGTTCGGTCGTTAAGTAAGAGCAAAATATATTCAGCTAGTGTCCTCCAATCTCGTTCTCTAGCCAGGAAACCTGTCTGACCGTGTAATATAGCATCAGGGATACCAGAATGCATCGAACTGACAACTGGCAATCCCATTGCTTGAGCTTCGATGAGAACAATAGGAAGCCCCTCTGAGTCTCCTGTAGCAGCCGTTACGCTTGGTGCAGCCAGCAAAAGCGCCTGATTCATCCAGTTTTTTACGACTTGTGGCGGTTGCGTTCCGAGAAAATGATAGCGACGTAGTTTTATCGCTGCCATGTTTTCTAAATCAACCCTTAAGGGTCCATCACCAATTATCACCAGCTCCACATCTGGCATTACTGCTTGTACTTGGTTCATAGCTTGAATCAGATATTTACACCCTTTCTTCTCAGCTAGCCGTCCCACAAACAGCACGATTGGACGACGTTGCACGGATGGATCGGGTTGAAAAGTTTCTGTATCGACACCAATATGATGTACAACTACTTTATTTGACGGAAAATCCTACTCTAGTAACTTCTGCTTAATAGACTCAGAAACCGCAATAAATAGCCGTGCCTTCTGCTTTAGTACCTCTCGACGACGCAGATAAACGCGGTGACTCCAGAAGGAGGCTTTTGCATACTTATCGTGCATAGTAGCGTCATAACCGTGGAACGTAACTACGAGCGGGACTTGTAAACATTGCGCTAGTGGCAAAGCGATCGCCCCATCTGGGGCAAAATGAGCGTGAATCAGTGCGGGATGAAGTCGCTGTAAAGATCGCACAAAATCGACAGATGTTTTCCCCCATAACTTATAAGACAGCTCATTTGTCAAGCCTAACAATCCACCTTGGTTGAGGGCGATCCGGCGCTCTTGAGGAAGTTGCAAACCTTGTACGAGACGAGAGCCTACGTAATAAGGAATAAAATCCCGTAAGGCTTCTGCTTGTTTTTGCACAAAGGTTTCTGAGGCAGGCAGGAGATTATTTCTATAAATTAGGACAACAGGTTTGTGAAGCATATTTGATTGTTTTCCTATGCTGAAAATTTCCGAGTTGCAGGCGGTTTGGCTGGCTGAGGCTGAATCGTCATTGAGAAAACCGTTGAAACATAAAAAATCCAAAAAATATTGTTTTGCTGCAAGATAATGCTGTCGGTCATGTTATACGGCAACAAGAATGTCAAAAACGCTAATGGAAACATTCCTGTGGCAGTTTGGTTAGTACGCGCCCAGATCAGCGATCGCCCAAAGTAAATCGAGAATCCCAAGACAAATACTGCAATACCTAGTAAGCCTAAATCGAGTCCTAATTGTAAATAACCATTGTGAGCGTATGTAGGTTCCCAAATCAGTACGTTCCATACCCTTCCAGATTCGCCCTGCCAACCCAGCCAGAAGGCACTATATCCATAACCCAACCAGGGATATTTTTGGATTGCTTGCAGCAAAACAGACCACAATTCTGTGCGTCCGGTAAAAGTTAAATCCCGTCCGGTAGCACCGAGAATTGCTTCCACTTGACTCAAAAGCCATAGAACCATAGCTGCACCAAGCGTCACTGTCATGACAACACAATGCATGAATAGAGGATTGCGCCACCGCCACAGGCTGTAGAGTGGCAATAGAGCGAGAACAATTAGGGAAGACAAAAAGGGTGTTGCTGACGTTGACAGCAGCATTAAGGCAACTGAAAGTGCAAAACCAGTCCATGCAATCCATCGATATCTGTAGCTATAAAGAGCAAAAAGCGAGAACAACACCACGCTTAAACCCATAGCTCGACCCAAGGCATTTTTATGCACGAAGATTCCTCGCCAAGCACCGATGTGTCCCCCTTCCTGGTGAACTCCGTAAGCTGGCAGGGCGATCGCAAACAGAAAACTGAGTACTATTGCTATACCTAGAGTCCACGCGAGCAACTGCAATTGCTGTTTTAAACTGTAGCGCGTCGCTAAGTACACCCCAAATAAAGTTGTCATGACGAGTGCTACACTACGGCGGAGAGTGACTATTGGTGCAACAGACCAAAGCACGGAGAAAAGCGCGATCGCGACTAGTAGGATTAACAGCTTTTCCTTAAGTACGAGTTGCATAACACTTTTCCACCGCAGCAGAATCAGGAAGAAGGTGACTGCATAGACCCCAAATAAAAAAATTTGCATGACTGGATCGCCTTCAGTCGCATCAAGTACAAATCCTTCTTGACGGCGGAAAAGCGAAATTAAAGCATCTGAGAAAAGTAGTAGAGCTAAAACTACAAATCCTTTTTCAAATAAGTTTTTCTGGATGGCAATCTGTAGTTTCATCTTCTATTGAGTTGAGTTCAATTGATGTTTATTTCTTGCAGATTTGCAATTAAAAATACAGAAATTAAACGTTTGAAGTTTCAGATCTCGATCCCCCCTAACCCCCTTGAAAAAGGGGGGAACTAATAGCCCCTTTTGAAGGGGGTTGGGGGATCGACTACAAAGCGACTGCAACAAAAAGGGGGGAACTAATACCCCCTTTTGAAGGGGGTTGGGGGATCGACTACAAAGCGACTGCAACAACGAACACATGAATTATTATCGCTCCCAAATTTTTAAACTATAATAAACTGCTCTTAAACTAATTCCCAGCCTTTCTAGAATTGAAATTGAAGCCAGATATTTTTTGACAAGTTCTTTAGCTGATGCTTCCACTCCGCCAGTACGCCAGTAAATGCTAAGTCCTTTGGCGAAAGATTTATTAGTAAACTTTGCTAATTCTGGAAATCTAACTCTCATCCAGTTAGCCATAATTAAAATCGATCTTGCCATATATTGTTGTCGATCGCTCCTAGCAGTGTAAGCGTTACAATCGTGTACTCTTTGAATAGTTAGCTCTCGATCTAAGAAAAAACCTGGACTTAACGCGATCGCCGAAAATTTCAAGCAGCGGTCAGCTGAGGTTTTATGAGTTTTATACTGAGGCAAGGGAAAAATTT
Source organism: Chroococcidiopsis cubana SAG 39.79 (assembly GCF_003991895.1). Taxonomy (NCBI): domain Bacteria; kingdom Bacillati; phylum Cyanobacteriota; class Cyanophyceae; order Chroococcidiopsidales; family Chroococcidiopsidaceae; genus Chroococcidiopsis; species Chroococcidiopsis cubana. The sequence goes on along the minus strand of NZ_RSCK01000086.1, from coordinate 7,707 downwards.
GCTTTAGCAGAGAACGTGTAAAGCACAAACCAGAGGTCGGAGGTATAATAAAATCGACTTTTCCTCGTTCGAGCATTGACGCTCTAAAATCGCATTTTTGCGATCGCGACTGCTTTGTTTCCTCTGTGATAGTTACATATACATTGTCATGGCATATTCGTTTTAGCAACTTACCCGTTTTCATATCCATTACCTTAATGCTATGAAAACACCAACCGATATCTGGGTTATTTTTAAATACATTGACAACTTCTGAAACTTTTTCTAATAGAGCCAGATCGTCGGCATCAAGGAAACAAATAATATCACCTTTAGCTATGTTAAATCCGACGTTCAATGCTGACGACTGACCCTCATTTTCTTTCAAAACTGGAATGACTCGATCTTGATAACGAGCGATGACTTCGCGAGAATTATCGATAGAACCATCATCAACTACAATAACTTCCAAATGAGAATAAGTTTGATTTAAAGCACTTTCAATTGCTTTATCAACGTAACAACCATAGTTACAATTATTGATAAGTATACTAACTAAAGGTCGATCGTTCATATCTCATTACCTTCTCTGTCAGAGCGAATCAGCTAACGCATGAAACTCAGAATGTGCCAAAATAACTTTGGAGCGAGTATGAAAATTGTTAGAGCATAAAAAACAGCACCGATTAGCGTATAGATCGCTAGTGAGGCTGGTAGAGAGAGCAAACTAGGCAAAAAATATTTGGCTGCTAAAATAGCACTGACCATAACCGAGGTTGCCGCGATCGCGATCGCCTATCTACGTCAATATGCGATCGGTTGTAAAGGAATTAATTTACGCACTACATATATAGAAATTGGAAAAGTCAAATAGCTACCAATGACATAAGCTAATGCAACAGCTACAACTCCCCAACGAGTTACTAATATAAAACCTAAAATATTAACTACAGCAGTCAGACAGTTTACCCCCAATTTCCAAGCTGGTTTACCTTTAGCCATCATTACAGTGGAATTGAAGTTAAACATCGAGTGGAGAATGCCAACAAATGCTAATACTTGCATAATTGGAATACTCGATCGCCACTGACTGCCAAATAAGATCTGTACGACTTCAGGCGCTAACACAGCCATACCAATAAAAGTTGGAAAAGCGACGAGACTTGTTAGTTGCGTCACAGCGTAGAACGCACGTTGCAATCGTTCTGGTTCTGCTTGTAGCTTAGAAAAAGTAGGTAATGCGACTTGATTAGTGACGGTAATTAGTAATTGCGTCATGACCAATAACACTCGATAGGCAATGGTGTAATACCCTAGTGCTACAGGACCGAGAAAATATCCGATTAAAAAATCGTCAGTGCGGCGATTAAAGAAATTGATTGCGTTTAATCCGATCGCATTAATACCAAAAACAAATAATTCCTGGAAGTGTTTTACAGAAACACAAAATCTTGGTCGCCAGTCACTAGCACTCCATAAAACCACAGCTCCTACTAAAGCACCCGCTAACTTTTGACCGACAAGGCTCCAAACACCAAAGCCAGCAACCGCCATAGTAATGCCAATCGTACCAGCGCCTAGAGTTGCCAAGAGCGATCGCGCCGCGACAAACTTAAAAGCCAATTCGCGATGAAAAATTGCTTGCTGTACGCAACTGAAGGAGTTCAACAAAAAACTCAGCGACAGCCATTGTAAGATTGGTGCTAGTTGTTGACGGTTGAATAAATTAGCAATTGGTTTAGCAAAAATGATGCTGCATATAGTTAGTAATATACCAACTGTCAAGTTTGCCCAAAAAGCAGAATCTAGATGCTCTGGCTCTAATTGCTGGCGTTGAACGATCGCCTGAGATAATCCTTGGTCGAGAAAGATTTCCATCAAAGCAATAAAAACGCTAGCTAAAGCAACCAGACCAAATTCTTCTGGTTTAAGTAAGCGAGCTAGTAGAGAAAATACAGCAAAGGAGATTGTCTGACTACCCCAGTGCTGAATCACAGACCACACTACACCTTTAACTACTTTTTGGCGGATGTCCATCATAGGATACCCTGGTTACGATTTTGATGGATTTAACAGTGCTGTTTTAAAGGCTTGAGCTAACTTTTGCAGAGCAATTAGGCGATCGCTGGGAGACAGAAAACATTTCTGCTTATCGAGAGGTAGATCGAGAGGATTGTAAATCATAGTGGCAGAGGGAGTATTATTAGCATCAACAATGTACAATCGTCGATCTCTTCTATCTCTGAGTATGTCTAATTCGCCATAATCCAGTCCTAATTTTTGGCAAAAACATAAAATTTTACTAATTTCTACTTCAGAAAAAATGTCTTGAGCCTCCGCTAACCGTACCGAAATTAGGTGAGCAAAAGATCTACCAAAGCGATGTTCGACTGGGAAGTATTTTAAATAAACAAAGGGAATTATATATTTAAATACCGGAACTCTTAGTAGTAGTACTTTGCCGTCTTCTACTTCATTATCGATGAGTTTGTTATAAACAATACCTGGTTCTACTGTGTCAATCGGACAAGCAATTATCTTGCCGTCGTGCTGACCGTTTAGGTCGGATTTCATCACGCATTGTCCGGTATATGTCAGCGGATCTACAGTGACGCTGTAACCAAACACAGTATGAAATACTCGATCTACATATGTTTTGCTAATATTTTCGCAGTTTATATTGACAATGCTAAGAATTGGATTTTGAACTGATAATCGAAATAGTACGTAATCCTTTGGGGAAAAAGTTGCATCTTTCCACTTAATGCATAGATCGAAAGCTGCTTCGGGGTTATTAGTGACGTTATAACCTAGAAAGAGGCAGATATAGTAAATTGCCCCAGAAGTAGGAAACTCTGGGTAGAACAAGATTGTTTTTCTATTAGCAATTAACTTTTTAGTTGTTACTACTTGATTTCGGAAAAGATTTGATAGCTGCCGATCTATTACGGTAGAAAGATTATACTTGTACGTTCTATATAAATGAAGTAAGGGAAAAGGTATGTATGTTTGTAGTAGTTTGGCGATCGCTGGGATTGATTTGAACCCAAACAAGCGTAGTAGAGCAAAAACTATCTTCACATACTTACCCTGTGATTTATGTATTTGTGACATATTGACCGTCCAATAAAAACTGGTTTTGGTTAACGCTCATTGAAGGAATAAATAGGCGATCGCCTTCTCGAATCGACAGTTATAAAATCTGCATCGTGTGGTTGTAAATCGATGAATCTTCTTAAATTTGTTGCTATAATTAAGAGCGGATCTACGATGCGATAATATTGGGCATGATGTTGGATAAGGTACTTTGCAAGCAAGTGAAATTCAGTACATCCGGCAATAAAAGAATTTACTTCATATTTATTTAGTAATGTATTGAGGAAAACCAGAGCTGATTTCTGAATACCTTCTTTTTTTATTTGATAAATCAGATTGTGAATCTGTTTATGCTCTGCTTGCGGAACAATTATGTATGGTTCAGCCCATTTCCACAATCTATGTTGTTGAAAAATACATGCATTTAGCGTTCCTTGCGTACAGAGTAAAAGTTGATGTTCTTGCCTATTTAAGACTTCTTCTAGAATTAAATCGACCAAAGACACGATCTTCTCTCTCAAAATTGATGGAACCTTGGGAAGAAAATAATGTATAGTTATACAAGGGATGACAATCTTATCAACACCCAATAAGTAAAGTGTTTCTAGAACTGTAATTAGATCGTTAAGTAATAACTCATCTAAGCCATTAGCGATCGCTTCCGTGCGATCGGGAATTGTCGGATCGGAGTAAAGAAAACATGCAGGCATTTCTTGTTCTCTATCGGCAAGATTAAACTCATAGATTGTTTTTAAAAACTCCGCAGACGCAAGGGGACCCATTCCCCCCAATATTCCTAAAACTTTTTTCATACGTTCCTCAACTTTTTTCTAAGGTTCAACAATTTTGCTTGTTTTACTAGCTGGCAGTGATTTTTGCGATCGAGTACTTAGCCTTCCAAAACTTTATCAATTCTCACGTAGAATTATGAGTATAGCCATTGTATTTAAAAGAAATTTTTTTAGAGGATATGTTATTGTTTTTTAAATTCCTTTTTCTGAAAGAGACTAAGGAATGATTGAATTTTTCTTCTTTGCTCCAATTATTAATGACCAAACCCAGAGGTTTTTGAGTAGAACGCTCTAATAACTCCTTAGCAGCATCAGCACTGACGTAGTTAAGTAATCCAGGTCGTGCTACAAATAAAACGCCATCACTCATATGACTCAAAGTGAGAGCATCAGCTGCATGGCTGAAAGCAGGCGCATCGATAATTACAAAATCGTAGCGAGCAGCAAAATAATCAATTAATAAAGCCATCCGTGGAGAGTCTAGCAGAGCTATAGGTTTAGGCGGTATGACTCCAGCCGTCAAAATATCTAAATTAGCCACATCAGACTTTTCTATGACCTCAAATCCAGCTTGACCGCTTAGAATATTGCTTAAACCAGATGTATTAGACAATCTCCAAATTTGGTGCTGTATTGGATGGTGCATATTTGCATCTACTAACAGAACTTTACGTCCTATTTCTGCCATAGTTGCGGCTAAATTAGCTGAAATTGTAGACTTACCTTCTTTAGAGATAGAGCTTGTTACCACAATTGTTTTGAAGGCTTTATTAGAGTTTTTTAAACTACTGAAAAAAGTTCCGATACTGAGAGATGGCTTAATTTTTCTTTTTGCGTGAGTGGCTTGAATCGATATACTATCTGCTGGATGTAATAGATGAAAAAATCTTAGATTAGCCTGAAGGATATTGAATGCCTCACTGATGGGAGAATCAGGCATTTCTCTTACAAAAACTGGTGGAATATTTTGCTGTTCATCCTGACGATGACTATTAACTTTTTTCCCAAACTGAGGAATATCACCTACTACTGCGTAGCCAAAAATTTTTTGACTTCTTGAAGTGATTTAATAGATTTGTCCGTTATTTCTAAAATTAGAACGGCAATTGTAGAAAGAAAAATTCCTGATAAAATTCCTAAAATGACGATCGAAGCTGGTTTGCGAATAGAAGCTTTTGTAGGAACTAAGGCGTTTTCAATTATAGTAGCATTACCTGTGTTTTGGTTTTCTGCCAACCGCACTTCTTGAAATTTCTGTAACAAGGTTTGGTAAGTAGACTGAGCTGCTGCTAGTCTTCGCTGTAGCTCTCGCTGTTCCTGTTCTAATTTGGGTAGAGTCGTGAGTCGTTTTTTAAAGCTAGATTGAGCTTTAGATAATGAAGCCAAACGACTATGTATAGCCAAGCGCGTTCCTTCCGTAGCAGCAAAATTTTCAATTAGTTTTTGTTGACTTTCTCCAATTTGTAAACTCTGATTGGATATTTGCGTATGAGTCCCAAGTGCTTGTTGAACGCGATCGTGCAATAATGAATTGAGGCTATCTCTTTCATGCTTTAGACTGATAATCGTAGGATTATTGTCTGAAAAGCGATTTTGCTGGACTACTATTTGACTTTCTACTTGTTGTAATTCTTCCAGAACTTTTTGCACCCCTAAAGACTGATTGAGAGAGTTTATAGCCAAGGCATCCTTTGAAGTCATGCCTACTTTCTGTTGAAGATTTACTGACCGAGTAGTAGCATCAGCAAGGTCAGCTTCAGTTTGCTTGATTTTGTTTTCTAACTCCTCAATAATTTTGACTGCCGATTTAGCTTCCTCATCCAAAGCTACGACTTGATTTTTTTCCTTAAATTGGCGCAAAGCTACTTCTACCTGACGGACACTAGCTTCAGCTATGGGTAATTGCTTGGCAATAAATTTATTCGCCGTAACAGCTTCAGTGCGATTAGCAAGTAAATTTCTAGTGATGTAAAGGTTCATGAGTTTGTTGACTACTACCGCAGCTTGTGTAGAATCATGACTTTTATAAGAAATTACTAACATATCTGTTGCTCCAATATTTTTTACATCGAGCTGTTGTTTGATAATTGTTTGTGGGTCTAGAAAAGTGCCGTTTTGGTCTTTTAAGTTAAGGGTACTAATCGTCTGTTGTACCAGAGGAATAGAACGAATAATCTCTATTTCTGTATTGAGAGGACTGCTCTTTGCTGCTAGCGGAGGATCTAATTCTCCTAATTGTTGACCTACTCCTGTTAGAGAAGGAGTACGGCTAACTTTTAATAGGAGTTTTCCTTGAGCTTCGTATTCAGGTTGTTGCAAACATGCTACTAAGGTTGCAAGGACAGAAACTAATCCAAAAGTAGCTACAGCAGGTATCCAATTGCGTTTTAGGCTCTCCCAATACTTTTGCAAATCTAAATTAAGATGTTCTTGAGATTCCATAAGATCTTTTTAATACATAAGCGATAAGTATTTTTCAGTAAGCTCCTGTTTTCTGAGCTACAGTCACAATCGTTTTTAGCAAAATCTGTAAATCTAACCACAAAGACCAGTTTTCTATATAGAAAATATCCAAAAGCAGAACATCTTTAAAGTTAGTAATTTCTGAACGACCGGATGTTTGCCAAAGACCAGTTATTCCTGGTAAAACTTCGTGGCGAATTAATTGAGTTTCCGAAAGTTGCTCAATGTCCCTGAGCGGTAGCGGGCGAGGACCAACTAAACTCATTTCACCACAAATTACGTTGAATACTTGGGGCAGTTCATCTAAACTATAACGTCTTAAAACACGTCCAACTTTTGTAAGGCGAGGGTCATTTTTAATTTTAAATAATATACCGTCATTCATTTCATTAAAGTTTTCCAATTCCTTTTGAAGCTTGTCTGCATTATTAACCATTGTTCTAAATTTCCAAACATTGAAGTGTTTACCATGTAAACCTACGCGAGTCTGTTGATAAAATATAGAACCGGGAGAATCTAGTTTAATTAAAAGCGCGATCGCTAGATATAGAGGTGATAAAACTAAGATAATTAGAACGGCTAGGCAAAAGTCAAAACAGCGCTTGATCCGAAAATCTAATCCTGCAATTAATGGAGGAGAAAGTTTGAAGAAGGGTATGCCGCTTTTTAGTGATAAAAATGCTCCCATTTTCTCCTCTACAATTTCTTCTAAGCTAAGTGGCAAAATATTGAGTGTTATGCCATGATTACGCAATCTCCAATAAAGAAACATTCTTTGCTCTATTTTGTGCCAAGAACAGACAAATACTTCAACTGCTCCTGAGCTAGTAATTTCATCAACTATTTTGTCTACACCATATTTCTCTAATGCGTAAATTGGCAAATATCCTATAATTCTGTAATGATTTTCTTGTACTAATAACTGGGTAGCTTTTTCAATATCTGTAGGAAAACCAATAACGAAAATTGGATTACAGATTGTACCTTGTTGGCGTAGCTTGTTAGTAGTAAAGTTCGCGCACAGTCGTCCAGCTAAAGAGAACAATACGCTGAGTAACCAAGCCCAAAAGAAAGTAGACCAGGGAATGAAATGATGTGATTGATAGGAAAAGACAATCGATAGTAGCAAAAGATGCGATAAAGTTAGGGCTTCGATTGAGCTTACATATTTACAATATTCTTCATTAGAGTTATATAATCCTCGTGCTACCATTATCCCAATATGAGCAATCGGAATCGGTAAAAGTAAGTTATTCAACTTCCAGGGAAAATCTAGAGGAGTGCAAAGAGTCTGGGTGGAATGGCACTAAGAAAAGCTGAAATACTTGTGATTTAAGCAGTTTGTAATTGTTCGTGTAATTCGTGCCTTGATTTCGTC
>NZ_RSCK01000085.1:0-27504 GCF_003991895.1 Chroococcidiopsis cubana SAG 39.79 | reverse complement strand
GTATGCCTTCATTTTTATCTGGGCAGAATACACAACATTACTATTAATCGTACCTCAGTAGACTAGGAATTGCTCTATGTTGAATTACGGATTCTATGTAAAAGTAAATTTTTTTGACAACAACTTGCGTTTCAAAATACAACCGAACCTCGGTAAAATTACACAAATTGGCATAGATTTAATGGCGATCGCTAGAGAATTTTTACTATTTTTTAAGTTTTGCTCTAACTTGTCTTTCTCTTCACAAATTCTTTAACAAAAAACATAAAGATTCAAGTACTTCTACCGAACTAAATCAATACATTACGCAGCCATGATGTTTTTTAACAAAACTTTTACATTTCTCTCTGCCGCATGTTATTCGCACCTCCCGCCTTAAGTCACTCCGTCACAATCGTAATTCCTTGCTTGAATGAAGAAGGTAATTTGGAAAAACTTTTCTATACGCTCGATCGCACTTTTCAAAATCTAGGCTTTACTCTGCCAGTACTTTTAATTGACGATGGCAGTACAGATCAAACTCCTCAAATTCTGACACAGTTATGCTGTCAATATGCTTATTTAAAAACGATTCGACATCCTCAAAAGCGCGGTGTCACCGGAGTTTGGAAAACTGCGATCGCCCACGTTAATACAGAATGGGTATTTTGGGGACAAGCCGATCTAGAATCTGATTTTCAGAGTGACTTACCTTTATTATTAGAAGCTTGCGTACCAGGAGTTGACGGCGTTGCCGGATGGCGACAGCAACGCGGTGATGGCAAAGTCATGGCTTCTAAATTTGCTAATCTTGCCTGTCGGATGTCCTTTGGTTTGAAAATTCATGACATGAATTGGATCAAACTCGTGCGCCGCGACATTCTCACCAAAGTACCGTTTGATGTTGTGACCCATCGCTACCTTTTGGCAATCTTAGCAGGTTGGGGATATAACATTACAGAGGTTGCTACTCCTTGGCATCCACGTTTTTCCGGTCAGAGTAAATTTGGACGCGGACGGCTGGTGACATCCGCCATGAACTTTTCCCGCACTTGGTGGTGGTTTCATATTGAAAATCGCTTGCTCTTACCATTTCAATACATTCCGGCGATGTTCAAAGCAGTTGATGTTGGGTTTCGTGCTGGTAAAGAAGCTTTCGATCTGCAAGTCAGTCGCGATCGCGTAGCGAGTAATTCTTAATTTATGTAGAGACGTTACATGAATTTATGTAGAGACGTTACATGTAACGTCTCTACAATTCCCCTTCATTCCCGACTCCCCATTCTCCAATGAACAAACATATATTAGTTATCAGTTCGGTATATCCTCAAAATGCAGAAGGCAACCACGGAGCCTTTGTGCGAGAAGCAATTTTACGCTGTCAATCTGCGGAAACGACATTCTCGGTTTTTGCCCCAGCCTACGAAGGTAGTAAAAGCTACATGCTAGATGGTATAAAAGTTTATCGTTTTCGTTATTGTTTCAAACGGTTTGAAAATCTCGTCCGAGATGGAGCGCCGACTAAGTTGCAAAAACAGCCGCTTTATTTACTCGCTGCGGCTCTTTACATCCTTCTGGGTACGATTAGGTTGTTTCTGGTATGCTGCAAGGAAAAACCAGCCCTACTCCACGTTCACTGGGCTTTTCCACACGGATTGATGGCATTCCCTGCTAGTAAGATTCTCGGCATTCCGATGGTGTTCAGTTTTCACGGAGCCGAACTTTTACTGGCAAATAAATTTCGCTTTGTCTCGTCAATTCTGCGCTGGCTCACGCCCCATGCAAACAGCGTCACTGCCAATTCTTCTTTCACGCTGGGATTGGTACGCAAAATTTATTCAGGCGCAGTTACCGTAATTCCTTACGGCTTGACGATTGAAGCAAAACCGCCCAAACAACGTGCAGCAGGGGAGATTCCCCAATTACTTTTTGTTGGCAGATTGGACGAACGTAAAGGATTGCGGTATCTTTTGCAGGCTTTGACACTGATTTTAAAACAGCAGCCCGTGTGCTTAAAGGTGGTTGGTAAGGGAATCCTAGAAACAGAGATTAAATCTCAGTGTCATACATTGGGTTTAGATAAAGTGGTAGAATTCCTCGGTTTTGTCAGCAAAGAAGAATTGGCAGATGCATACGCTTCCTGCGATATCTTTGTCCTACCTGCCATTGTCGATAGCAAAGGCGATACCGAAGGCTTAGGAATCGTGATGATAGAAGCCTTAGCACATGAAAAGCCTGTAATTGCTAGTGCAGTTGGTGGCATTGGCGATGTCATCCGTTCTGGAGTTACTGGTCTGTTAGTACCCCAAAAAGACCCTGAAGCGCTAGCAGCCGCCATTTTGAAAGTACTGGCTGACCCCAATCTGGCTCAACAATTAGGACGAAGAGGCTTGCAAGATGTTCAAGTTCGGTTTGGCTGGTCGCGGATCGTTCCTCTATGGCAAGAGGTGTTTAGCTCCGCCTTGGCTAATACTGTGCCGACGCTCTCTCAAACAGTGAAATTATGATTCGTTCTCATCCATTATTTTCTCGTGCTGTGTTGACAACTCTAGTAGCAGCGCCGTTGGGGATTATGGCGGTTCTATCGATCGCCGTACTCGTGCCAGCGACCAAAAATCCAGAGTCGAAAATCTACGCTTCTAGCATTGGTTATCCAGCATTGCAACGATTAACGGGTAAACCGATCGCGGTGAAAACTGTAGCCGTAGCGCCAAAAACTCTAGAGGATAACGTAGCTGCACCTGGGGAGTCGGTGGCGTTGCATAAAATAGACCTCCGCCCACAGGTATCGGGACCAGTAGAACAGGTTTACGTTGAGGAAGGGCAGTCGGTACGAAAAGGACAGGCATTGGTTCAGTTCCAGCAAGAACCCTATAAAAATGCCGTTGATGCTGCCCGTAACAATGCCGCTATTTCGGAAATGGCTCTGCTGAACTTACAAAAGTCAGCGCCAGTGAAATTAGCCAAGCTAAAAACTGATGTCGAACTTGCCAAACATCGGCTGGCGATCGCCTCAACTAAAGTGCAAGATATGAATTCCTTGGTTGAGAAGGAACTCAAAGACCAAGTTGCTGATGGTCAGCATCGGCTGGCGATCGCTCAAAAGAAACTGCAACAAATGAATTCCTTAGTACAAGCAGGAGCGATTTCTAAATTTCAGCTCTACGACATTCAAGATAGTTATTTAGCGCGGAAGAAAGACCTAGATTCAACGAAACGGCAAACAATTAACGCTCAAATTCAGCTCTACGGTAGCCAAGACTTTTATACAACTTTGCAACAAAACTTGCTTGGCGCTCAACAAGAACTAGCACACACGCAACAAGAGATCGATAACGAGTTGGGTAATGCTCGTCTGAAACTGCAAAACGACAAAATAGCCCTACAAAATGCTCTAAAAAATTTACACAATACAGTGCTTTACGCACCGATGGATGGTTTAGTTAGTTGGGTTAATATCGATCGCGGCGAATTAGCAGGGGTACGTGCTAGCCGTCCGCTGGTCAGTATATCTAAAGATTTTGCGATTAGAGCTTATATCGACCAAGCGCAAATCAACGCGATTAAAGTTGGAGATCTCGCGACGATACGTTTGATGTCTTATCCTGGTCGCACCTTCCAAGGGAAAGTGATTCGACTCAACCCAACCATTTTAACTAGTGCGGGCAAACGTCCTAAAGGTGGGATCGATCGCCGCTATACTTACTCCGTTTGGATTGCCGTTGACGATCTGCAAATGGCAGCTGGCTTGCAGGGATACGTTCAATTCAATAAGGACAAAGCTAATTTAGCGATTCCAGAAAGTGCAGTGATTCATTTATCTGGTGGCGAAGGCATGGTGATGGTTGCCGAGGCAGGTCAAGCAGTTGTCAAACCAGTCCAAATGGGCAGAATTTTCGACAATCAACGAGAAATTATATCGGGTTTGATGCCTGGGGAACAGGTTGTACTTTCTCCTAGAGGGATAAATCCAGGCGATCGCTTAGAAGTCAGAAGTCAAAACTGAAGACAAGGGGGAAAAGGAAGACAAGGGAGACAAGGGAGAAAATCTAGCCACCAGCCACCAGCCACTAGCCACTCACTACTCACTACTCACTACTTATGAATAATTTGCTCTATTACCTGAATACCATTCGACTCAGATTTACTAATATATTACCTGTGACTGAAACAGGAATAATTAGTCAAAATCAAGTTAAAAAAGAGGTTTGGTATAACTGGTTTGAGCGCACGAGACTTACTTTTTTGGTTGCATCTTTTGCTTTATTTTTAGGGGTAAAATCTCCTTGGTATAGTTTACCTCCCGAAGCTTTAGAGGCATTTGACACTAATCTTAGGATCGCCAGTGCAGGTAGGGTTATTGCTTTATTGTTTGCGCTTTTAGCTGGGGCGATCGCCTTCCAATTTATAGCGGTTTTCAATTGGGTAAAACACACGAGTAGGGGCGCACAGCTGTGCGCCCCTACCAATGTCACGCATACAATCGAGAATTGCTATAGGCGCGGTCGCACTGCTCGAATGCTGTTTTGGAGCGGATTAGTTGTCGTGCTACTTTTTCCTTACTGTATTACTACCTGGTCGCCTACCGTGGCTTTTTTAAGTGCGGCTTACTACAAACAAGGGGTAGAAGCTACTCATCACGTCCAAAGAAACTTTCCGAAAATTCAGTCTCAGTGGAAACAGAATATAACTTTAAGTCAACCCGAGCCAATCAAATCGATCGCTTATTTTTCGATTGAAGATAGTCGCTTTTTTCAAATGTCGTCCTGGGATCGAATCTGGGTCGAGGGATTTGGTTATAGTAATAATTTTTTTGCCTACATTGGTCGCGGTTGGAGCTATGCTGTTGCTGGTTTAGTCATTAGTTTAATGGCTTGTTATTTAGGATTAGCTGAGCAAAGTTTTAACGCTTTGATAACAGATCTAGCTAAGTTTTTGCCTTGGGCGGGAGTGGCGATCGCTTTACTAACTCTATCAATGCTTTTACCCAATTTCATCGATCGCCACCTAGATACGTTGTATGCTCAGGGTCAGTATCGCCCAGTTGTCACTATTAGTAGGATTTTAAAAACTTGTTATCCTCCCTTGCAAGGCGACACGGAATTTCTACGACGTGAAGCAGAAGCCAGATTTTATGCTAACCGATCGGAGCCAGATGCGATCGAATTTGTCAAGGGATTAGAAAGCTATCGACGCAAAGATTACATCCGCGCTGAAGACTATTTCCAAAATGCCTTAGCAATGCAACCGCAAAACTTTTTGGTGCGGGAATATCTCACGACAAGTATCTTAAACCAGGGAGTCACTTATTTTAATGGTCCTAACAGCCCCACAAACCATCAAACAGGATTAGCAATAGAGCGTTTTGAACGGGCATTGCAAATTTTTCCAGCTCATATTGAAGCGCTTTACGACTTAATGCTGGCTAGGGCTGCTAATGGTGAATTCGATCGCTCGGCATCAGCAGCACGACAAATTATCGAAACGCAAGAGTATCCCCAGCAAAGCAATTTGGCTTTGTTGGGGCAAGCATATTTGCATAACTCTTGGGCGAGCTACCATGATGGCAAGATCGAAAAAGCTTGGGAGCAGTATCGCCAATCTATTGACAACAAAGCTTGGAAAGAATCTGGCGAGGCTCAAGAATGAAGCGTTTAAACCGTTGGCTATCGCTCGGATTAGTCTTAATCCTGGGCTTTTTATTAGGCGTGACCGGCTTTTCTGTTTGGGATAAAAGTCCTGCTGCTGCCGATCGCGTTGCTTGGTCTGCCCAGATGCAGTGGATTGCTCCCCAAACGCCTACTTACCGTTTTTATGCTCGTCGGTCTTTTTTCCTGAATGACGTTCCCGAAGCAGGCTGGTTGCGGCTGAGTGCCGATAACGATTTCATTCTCTATGTTAATGGACGGGCGATCGCTAGAGACAGAAATATTCTCTATCATTCTCTGGGTTTGGGAAGTCGATTCACGCAAGAGTTTCAACGAGCAAATGATAGCGTTGCTTACCGATCGCGGGGTTACGATTGGATTCAGCTTGCCAATGCTCAAGATTGGAAATTAACCACCTATGTTGACTTGACTCGTCACCTCCAAGCTGGGAGAAATACGATCGCGATCGAGGTGCAAAAGAGTCGGCAAAATCCGCGTGTGGTAGTTGAGGGCGCTGTCTATCCCTTATCTACATCACCCGCGATCGATCTGGCAACAGGTACAACACCGTGGGTAGTTTCAAATCTCAACGAAGCCCACAATGGTTTGCTTTGGTTCGATCGCGATTTTCCTGATGAAAGTTGGTCTTCAGCTAAAGCAATTGGTTCGGTGCAAGAAGGAACTTATAATCGCCTCAGTCCAAGACTATTCGATCGCTTCTTAGGGGGAAATTGGATTACTGGAATTGAAAGTACCCAAGGAGAAGTGTGGCTGAGAAGTGATTGGCAGATACCACAACATCAGTTTTCCCGTGCCTTCATTCGGTTTGCCGGAGATGGGAAGTATGCTTTGCTGATTAACGGTTTATTGGTCAACCGCTACGATGCCGAGCAGAACAACCAATTACACATGTATGAGGTGACAAATTTTCTCCGACCTGGCAGCAATACCCTGGCTGTACATTTGACTCGACCCCTGCACCAACTTGGTGCGGCGGCTCCCTTTAATCCGCTCGGATTTTTCTTGGATGGCTGGGCAGAAACTAAGTCGCACGCAGCGATCGCACCCATTACCACGAATAACACTTGGAAAACTCTGGAGCAACCTGTATCTGGCTGGTTTAATGGCGAGGGTGAAGCACGAGCAGCACAAGTTTTGGGTTCGCCAGACGCACAAAAGTTAGAACGCACGTTTGAGGGCGATGCATATCTGCTGAATTATCCCGATTATCTCTGGCACTTTTGGCTGTGGCAATTAGCAGGTATAGGTTGTGCTGTGGTTAGCGCTTGGAGTCTTGGTAGATTTTGGTTGGGCGATCGCCTTAGCTGGTGGAATAGTTTGGGCGCTGGGGCAGAGCTATTATTACCAGGAACGCTTTTTCTGATTGGAATTGGTTTACTCAAGCATCGCTATGCAGAAGCAGAACGGGGACTGCTGTTTTTTCAACAACAAAGCGATGCGCTCATCTTGCTAGGGTTTTTAATCGTCGTGTTGCTGACGCTGTTGTGGAGTTGGCGGGAAAGGAGACTAGCTTGCTTGGGGTTGTGGTTGCCTATGGGGTTAACTGCCTTTATCAGCTTGAGTTTAGTTAGCAGGGTTGGAGCATCTCCAATCAGTATGTGCTTAATTTTGTTTGGATTTGGGGCGATCGCCCTGTTTATTTTACTTCCCAGCCACACGCGACACAACTTCATAAATCGATTGACGACAGCTTACCAAGCGTATTCTCCCGCTTGGAACCAATGGTTGATGCTGGGTGCGATCGTTGCGATCGGTTTTGTTGTGAGAGCCTATAACCTGGGTTTCGTAGATCTCGATGCAGATGAAAATACTTCTTTAGATGCAACGAGGGGAATTCTGCGTACAGGTGCGCCCCAAGCAACATCGGGTATTTGGTACACCCGCTCTCCAGCCTATCACTACATGCTGGCTCTGTGGCTGCGGCTGCTAGGGGATTCAGTAGTGAATGCTCGCTTTTTGTCCGTACTTTGGGGTACAGCCACCCTAGTTTTAGTTTATGTTCTCACCCGCAAAATTACCGGAAAAGCTTGGATAGCTCTCATCGTCACGGCAATTCTAGCTTTCGATCCTTCACAAGTTTACTTTTCTCGGTTCATTCGGTTTTACCAAGTCGTTCAATGCCTGAGCATCTTAAGTTTCTGGTTGTTCCTCAAAGGATTTGTCGATCGCAGTGGTAGAGCTTACCAATACGGATTTTTCATTGCTTTGATTCTGACCATCTTAAATCAAGAGGTAACTGTAACTTTATTGCCTTGCTTTTTAGTAGGATTTATATTTTTCTATCGACCTTTTCGCTGGGCGGACGATTGGCAAATTGTTATGAGTAGCGTCGTTTCAATGGGAATTATTGCTTACGATCTTGTTTTCTTCTCGATTCGATGTTTGACTCCTTGGGTAGCTCTTTCCGACAGTACAGACGCTTATCTCAAAGTTCATTTCTTTAGCATTTCAGGACTGGCAAACAATTTCTTTGTGGGTCCTAGTCGAATGCATATTATTTATAGTTTTTTCTTTTTGTTAGGTTGGATATATTTTCTCAAACGGCGAGATGGAAAAACATTGTTTTTGTTCAGTAGCGTCTCGATCAACTTGATACTACTCACTATTTTGATTTATCAAATTGCTACGAGGTACACCTATCAAATTTATTCCATATTTATTTTACTCGCTGTTTACAGTGCTGCTTGTATTGCCGAAAGTGTAGCCAGCAAATTTGAGGTGTTTACGAGAAATTTATTACCAAGTAGAGGGATTGCGATCGCCAGCGTTCTCTTACTTTTAATTCTGAACGTAGAACCAAATCGAGTTTTAGCTAGCTATCACGACGCACTCACTAGGCGTAACAATGAAGCATTCGCATATATTAGCAGTCACAGACAAGCAGGCGATGTTGTGATTTCGACTTCTCCGGCTGCTGCTTCAACTGGTTTAGGAGGCTTAGATTACTTTATTCCAGGTAATATCCGCTTCGATGTTTTCTATTGGAATAACGGTCGAGTGATCGATCGCTGGGGTGGTGGCAAACTAATTAGTAATTTAGATCAAATGAGCCATATTTTAGAGAATTCTAAGCGCGTATGGTTACATGTAGATAATCACACAGAAGGTAGATTTGAACCTGTGTTTCGCGACTACATAGAAACTTTAGGTCAACCAATTATGGAAACCTTTGGAGCGCGGGTGCGGCTGTGGAAACCAGAAGATGGGGTATTTCCGCACGTACCTTATCAAGGGGGAGATTTAGGAGCTTATTAATTATTATTGTTTGAGGCAATTAAGTGAAAGTAAAACCAATATTTTTAATCAAACTTATTGTTAGTACAGGAATACTAGCTTTAGTATTGACTCGGATGGATTTGTATCAAGTCTGGGTACAATTTCAGTACCTATCTCCATCTTTCATTATCTTTGCTTTGCTATTCTACACGGGTTGTCAACTGCTGAGTTGTTGGCGTTGGCAAGTTGTTTTGTGGTCTAGCGGACATTCTGCACCAATGAGTAGTTTACTCAGTAGTTATTTCGCTGGAATGTTTTTGAATATTTTCCTCCCAGGCGCACTAGGCGGAGATGTCTATCGAGTTTATCGAGTCGCGCAATCGACTAAAGATTCAGAAGT
This sequence comes from Chroococcidiopsis cubana SAG 39.79, assembly GCF_003991895.1. Classification (NCBI taxonomy): domain Bacteria; kingdom Bacillati; phylum Cyanobacteriota; class Cyanophyceae; order Chroococcidiopsidales; family Chroococcidiopsidaceae; genus Chroococcidiopsis; species Chroococcidiopsis cubana. Next base: position 18,240 of record NZ_RSCK01000085.1, on the reverse strand, counting down.
AGCACTTGTATCTGTTTTTCTAGAAAGATTTACCGGACTTGCTGCCCTTTCTGGGTTAGCAGTCATTGGCTTAGTGCCTGCTTTTAAATTGATTGGACGCTGGGATATTCTGCTCTTATTTGCAGCTTGTGTTGGTTCGCTAGTCGGAGCAGTTTTACTGATAGCCAGCCCAAAGTTATTAATTTGGGCAGAACCTTGGCTCATCAAGTTTCGGCTGAGTTCAGTAGCGGCTCGGTTTGCAAAAATTCAAATTCTCTTACGCACATTTGCCCAACATCGCCAAGCTTTGTTGTTATCAATGGGACTGTCACTTTTACTACAGTTAGCTATAGTTTATTATCATTACTTAGTTGCCCATCAGTTAAAAATTCCAATTTCTTATTTGGAACTCTTAGTTTTTATTCCAATAATTGTAGTAGTAACTTTACTACCAATATCTTTAGGCGGAATTGGACTAAAAGAAGGATTATGGGCTTATTTATTTAGTCGGATTGGTCTTTCAGTAGAACAAGCTCTATTGTTGTCTCTCACAATTACAGTTTTGGGTTGGATGTTAAGTTTGCCTGGAGCAGTTGTTTTACTGTTGGATTCTACAGGTTTTCAGCAAGTTAGACAAGGGAATAAATAGGGAGTAGGAAGTGAAAGTACGCAGTTTGTTGGCGATGCTATTACTATTCTCAGTACAAATTGGGGAAAAAGCGATCGCCTCTCCATTAATTTTGACAGATACACGCGATCGCATATCTCAATTTGATGTTGCTAAACGTCCGATTCCAACTCCCCCAACTCAGAGAAATAGAAAGCGTACAGACTTTCACTACGAGTCATCCAATCTCATTAGCAATTATCTCTACCGTCGCCTTTCTAAGTCATATAATGCTATATCGCCGAGTGGCGCGCATAGCGCCAACATCGACTGGGAACGTCACCGAACAACCAAGTGGTATATTGAAGCGCAACGCTACGGTGAAGGATTGGTGATTGGTGGGTTAGTCAGCAACAATCCTCAAGCTATCCAAGCGGGATTCAAGATGTTTGACTGGGGATTCAAACAACAAGCTGCGGACGGCAGTTTTAAGGGAACGGGCGATCCTTTCCATAGTACTTCGTTCTTTGTACAAGCAGTTGCCCATAGTCTCTTAGTCATCCAGCAGTCTCCCCAAGTAAATAAGTATGCAGCACAAGTATCGCGTTACAAGCCTTTGGTTAGACATGCTGCCCGTTGGATGATTTCTCAAGATGTCTGGAAACAGGGAATTAAACGCAACCAGCCTTACACCCATCGCCGATATGCAGTTGCAGTAGCCTTGGGGTTAACCAGCAAACTAACTGGGGATGCAGAGTTGATGAAATATGCCCGTCAGTCGCTTCAGGAAGGCTTAGCTTTACAGCGTCCAAATGGGATTAATCCAGAAAAAGGCGGGCATGATAGTAGTTATCAAATGGTAGGTGTAGTGTATGCTCAGCGGTGGGTGACTTACTTTCCAGACGATCCCCTCACGCCAAAAGTAAAAACAGCGATTGAGAAAGCCTTAGCATGGCAGCAAACCAGAGTTTTAGCTTCAGGAGAAATTAGCACTAAGGGGAATACTCGCACCGCAGGGCAGGAAACCGGACGAACTGGCAAGGTGAAAGCCGTCGATCACAACATGGCAATTCGCGGCTTTGCTTATTGGGCAGCTATGACTCAAAATTCTAAATGGGGTGCGATCGCCCAAAAAATTGCTAAATTTTATTATTAATTCTGGCGATCGGTTGATCCCAAATCATATGAGGGCGGGTTAATAGAGTTCTTCATATGTGTATGGAAATTTCTAGTGAACCCGCCCCTACAGTAATATGGTTATTGCCGATTAATCTGAATTAATTCGGTCAAAATACTATCTAAACTGCCATTAACTTGAATGCGATCGATCTTTTCTGCAATTCGTTCTAATACCTCCAATTCTTTCAAACGCAAAGCAACAGGGTTATCTTCCATCACTTTTGCAGTATTTAACATACTGCGAGTAGCTGCGGTTTCTTCTCTGCGTCTAACTACGTTTGCTTGAGCAGCTTTTTCCGCTTCTACTACCTTGCTCAATATTGTCTTAATCTCGCCAGGTAAAATTATATCTTTCACCCCGACAGAATCAACTTCAATTCCATAGTCTGCGGTTTTGCTACGAATGTATTCAGCAACACTGCGATCGATCGCACCTTTATTTTCTAATAGTGCATCCAAAGTTTGTTCGCCAACTGCTGCACGTAAAGCAAACTGTAATTCTTTATACAAGAAACTAGAAATATCTGATAAACCATTTTTTGCTCTCAGCGGATCTTGAATGCGAAAACCAGCAGTTAAGTTCAAGCGTAGAGGAACTTTATCTTTTGATAGAATATCTTGACCGGATACCTCGATATTTTGCAAACGCATGTCAATCACTTCAGTTTGAAAGGAGCGTCCATACAACCACCAAGCATGTATTCCTGGCTCTAGTAAAGCTTGAAATTCTTGATTTACATACAATAAACCAACGTGCTGCGCGGGTACTTCTCGAACGTGCAAACTGTTATGGCTTAGTAATAGAACTTCTTTAGAACCTGCCAACAATTCTGCTACTAAATTAGGCGATAATTTAGCATTGCTACTAATATCGATCATTTCCAATTCCACACCGCGCCAAAATAACTTGCGGCTTGTAGGTGGCAAAATAGCAATAACTTTACCCAAATACCGGACAATTGCTACTTGTCGATCTTGTAATTGTACGACTTCGCAATAGGCTGAAACAAACTCAGGATGTTGTTCAATCAATACATCTTCTAGTGGAAAGTCTGGGTTAGGTACGATCCGGCTGAGAGTTCTTAGTGCAACATCCCGATTTACAGTCCAAAAAGCATATTCCCCTTGTTCTAGAGGTCTAATAAAGTTATTTTGAACGTATAGCAAGCCAATTTCATACTCTGAAATTTGGAATTTTTTCAATCCGTTTATGGCAAGTCCGCGCAATTGCTGAACAAATTCAGCAGGTAATTCTAAACTTCCTTCTAAATTGAAAATATGAGATTCTACCTCAATAAAGCCACGCCAAAAAGCACGTAGTTGATTTGGCATGATACTTATCCAGGTTTGACCGCAGCGTACTAAAGCAGTTTGGTTAAATGCTGTTCTAATAATTAATAGATGCTCTTGTAATTCGGCTTCGTGGGTTCTGAGCAATAATTCTAGATTTTCAATCTTAACTTCTGGCTGGTTCAAGTCATAAGTTTTGACTTGCCAGTGGCGACCCAAATAAGTGTAAGTCCCTGGCTGTAAAATCTTCTTAAAATCGCTGCGGTGATATAAAATTCCGATTTCGTTAGGCTTGATGTAAAAGGTTTTCCACATAGAAATTTGAATCGATAATTTGGGCAACTGTACCCGCCGGAGAAGATTAGATAAGAACATTCGTCTTTTTGGCAGCTTTAGCTACTAACCAGGAGCTTACAACCCTTAGCAAGATAATTTCGGCATACTACATATAATACAAAAATATTTTTTACTCTGCCAGTACAGGGGTTAACAATCTTGGTGCGGGCAAAAGATTCTCCAAAACTGGATGAAGAGTGCTGTAACCTTGCCAGAACACCCGAAGGTAATTCAACCAAAGCCAACAACGCTCAAATACGCCGTTCGATTTGCCTGTGCCAGAGTCTCTGTAGAGAATCGGATTGGGAAAATGAAGGACATACTCAAGTTAGAGAGAATTACATTTGCGCTGGCTCCTTGACTGCGAACAAACACCTGCTTGACAGAGTAAGTGACGAATAAAACGTTTTCAGCCGTTCTTAGCACTGGGAAAACCCACTACTAACTGCTTCTTCCGAAGCTGCCTTGTCCCTAACAAGGTGTCCGTACCCAGGACGAGGGGATTTTGGAGAAAGTACAGGAATCGAACCTGCTACCAATCGGCGATACACCGATTGCTCTAACCAAATGAGCTAACTTTCGGGGGTTTGATACAGGATTTGAACCTGGGTCATCCCGCATACAGCAGGCGCTCTTACCAACTGAGCTAATCAAACGGTGCAATAGCTAAAGTACTTTGCGGTATACGCTTATACTATGAGTCAGCGTACCAGTCGGGTATGCAGAACCCGTACTACAGCTTTGTAACTTTACAACTACTTCGGTATAAATTTAACACAACAACCGCAAATAGCAAGCGAGAAATTACTCAAGTTGTATATTTTATTCACAACTTAGGAGCGATCGCATTTCTGTTTAATCCGTTCTACTGATGCTAAAAATTCTGCGCCTTTGCTGGGGTTAACCATTGCTACGTAGTTAGCAAACCCAGTAATTGTAGCAATTAAATTATTTGAATTCCCCCATTTTTTACCTGATAAACCTTCTCGTTCGATTTGATACAAAGTAGCTCGGAAAGCTTTCAACGTTTTTCGAGATAGATTTAATTGTTGGTTTACCACAATACCCGTGACTATTTGTTGTACAGATTTGCTTAAAACTTGAGTTTTATCAGAATTAACTGTAAAGCTTTCTTGAGTAACGATCGATTTACTTTCTTGAATTAATTTATCTACTTTATGAGCTGCTCCATAACAAGAAAATGTTAGATCGTCGGCATAACGTGTATAGCGAAATCCAAGATTATTGGCAAGTTTAGTTAAATGCGTATCGAGGCGATCGCAAACCAGATTTGAAATAGCAGGGCTGGTTGGCGCACCTTCAGGTAAGTGACGTTTTTCTATATTTTTACAGCTCGTTTTATTACTATTATTTGTTGTCGCGATCGTACAGATTAATCCAAAAATTGTTGCCGCAGTTTCAGAATAACCAAAACCATGAAATAATTCTTTGACACGTTTATATGTAATTAATTGAAAAAAGTTTTGTAGATCGAGTTTTACTATTACATCTCTACCTACATGCGGTGTGGCATTGGTAACAATAGAGCGATCGCGACAAAAGCCATGAGCTGCATCGTGAATTTCTATCTTATCTAAAATATGCTTTAAAATCCATCTTTGAGCAGCTTTTAGTTCGGGCGTTGGTACAGAAATTATTCTTGCTTCACCTGTTTTTTTGGAAATCTGAAAGCGGGAATAAAGTGAAGTAGAAGATACAGAGCGATCGCCAGCTAAAAAATGCAGCTTTTCGACGCTGATTCCCATTGCTAATGCTATTTCTTCATCAGTGTTGCATTCAGGTAATCCTCTCTTGCGTAACTGTTCGATACTACCTTCAGTTAAGCGTGGAATAGTAGCTTGATGTTTAACAACCATACTTTTCTCTGGTAGCTACTGGCACTCCTGTAGTAAGTTACTGATTTAATTAATGTAGAAGGCGCTGCTCATTCTACTAATGCGATCGCCAAATTACGACAACTGGCTGTCAATATCTCTAAATTGGTGCAAGACTCTAACAATTTCGATGCCATCCGCAATTTTAGTATAAAAAACGATGTAGGGCTGAACGGGAAAGCTCCGAAGTCCAGGGAGTAAATTGTTACGCTGTTTACCCATATCAGGAAATTGAGATAACATAGGGAATCGGTCTAATATTTGGGCAATCTGTTTGTCCGCTAAAAGTTCATTCTGTCGTGCTAGATAAACCCAGATATCTTCCAAGTCTTGTTCTGCCTGTTGTGAAAGACGGAAGCGATTCACTGAGCTGGCTCCTGCTCAAGTCTTTGTTTAGCGCGTCTCTTAAGATTTTCAAATAAGTTGGGTAGTGAGGAATCGTTATACTCGGTGTAGTCGCCGTTCTTGAGTTGTTCCACACCCAAAGTAATATCTCGTTGTAAAGCTTCTTTTTTATGTTGATGCTCTTCCTCAGACAACGGTGAATGTTGAATTTTTTGCGCCAGAAGTTGGCGCTCCTCGTCGGTGAGGGAAAGGATAATTTGAGCCAGAGAGTCAATGAGTTTGGTGTTGATCGATGCAGTAGGTTGACTCATAGAGAAGTATTGCAACAGATATTCTCATTGTAACGAAAAGGGTGTGTTAGCAAATATAGCAGGGAGTAGCTAAAAAAGCTTGAGTTTCATAAATTAGGTAGGACTGCCATATCTGTATTCCCTATATGTATACTGGATCGGGTTGATGCATGTAATTATTTCTGTGTAACCATGCCCGATCGCTATTCTGCTCGTGCAGATATTATTTTGCTCGATATTGAAGGAACCACAACCCCGATTGATTACGTTTTCGGCGTGTTGTTTCCTTTTGCTCAAAAGCAGGTAGAAGCATTTTTGCAAACTCATTTTCAGGAAAGTGCAGTACAAGCAGATTTAGAGCGATTGCGGCAAGAGTATGCAGCCGATTTTGCTCAGGGGTTGAATGTACCTGAATGGGTGGATAATTCAGCAACCGCCGCCGTACCTTACATTCATTATTTAATAGCAACCGATCGCAAATCTACCGGACTCAAATCGTTACAGGGGAAAATTTGGGAAAGCGGTTATCGAGATGGAACGCTGCGATCGCAACTTTTTCCCGATGTTAAACCTGCATTTGAACGTTGGACTCGTGAGGGTAAGCGATTGTATATCTTTTCGTCAGGTAGCGTTCAAGCACAAAAATTGTTATTTCAATATTCTGAAGCAGGCGACTTAACTCAGTTTTTAAGCGGTTATTTTGATACTGAAACTGGCTCGAAAAAAGAGGCAGAGAGTTATCGCAAGATTGCTCAAGCGATCGGAGTGTTACCAACACAAATTCTGTTTATTTCAGATGTGACGGCAGAACTAAAAGCAGCTAAGGCAGCGGGAATGCGAACGCTTTTTTCTCTGCGATCGGGTAATCGCACATCAGATTCAGAGGGGTTTCCCGTTATTCACAATTTTGATAGTGTTTGAGCATTAGTTAGAGTGATGCGATCGCTTAATTAAAGCTCGTTCTCCACTCAACAAAGCAATACCCAACGTGACAATACCAATACCTAAAATCTGGATTACATTCAAAGTTTCATGAATTACGATCCAAGCAACTAATGCCGTCAATGCTGGACTGCTAGAACCAATTATCGAGGCAGCGGTTGCACCAATTGCGCGAATACCAATATTATTCAAAATGTGTCCGAGAAAACTCACCAATCCTGAAAAGATTCCGCCAATCCATAAAGGAGTCCAGGCAAGATTGGTATAGGGAAGTTGCCAAAATAGCAAGCTCATGCCAGAAAATAGCAGCGTGGTGGCAAAACTGATCCAGGTGAAGGGAATGGGATGCAGTTTTTCAAAGCATTTTTGGGCAATGACTGTATAAAGAGCATAAACAACTCCAGAGCCGACGCTGGCAAGAATACCGATCGCAATTGCATAACTATTCTGAGTAGGCGTAGATTGAGGAATTGTGAAGGCACTACCTATTAAAATGATGCCCATAACGACCCAGCGAAACAGTGTTGGGCGATCGCCAAAAAATTGCCAAGCTAATAGTGCTGTGAATATGGGATAGGTGAAAAATAGCGTCATGGCGATGCCAGTTGGAATCAACCCAATGGCAACGTAGAGTGAGGCAACATAGACAAACATCAATACTCCACAGCCAAATGCCTGCACCAGAACATCGCGGCGATCGCGGTGGAATAAGTTTTGGCATTCTTTCCATGCAGACGGGTACAACTTGGGTGCGAGAAATGCCATGAGTGGAACCACTAACAGCATTCGCATGAACATCAGCAAGAACGAATGAGGCAAATCGGGTTTAACGTATCCACCCAAAAGAAATAAACCGAGAACGAGATGCTCTGCAAATAGAACTCGAACGGTGATGTTGTGGAAAGATAAGACAAAGGAAGATAGGAGAACTATCAGAATGCCCAGCACAGTCAAAAAGTCGAGCGACTTCCCGATCTTAACTGCTGAATCTACAAAGCAAGTCAAAAGTTAAAAGTCAAAAGTCAAAATGTCTAAGGCAAATAGCATTAATTGCACTGATAATGCAAATTGAATATGTGACAGCTTAGTAGGATTGGCGATCGCTTGTCTGGGAATTTTCTACCGATTGCTGTGGCGTAGGTGTAATTTCTCCAACTTGGTGTACCGTAACATTCCAATCAACGATTTTAGAAATTCGCTTGCCCAACTTCAAGCCCATTTGTTGACCTGGAGAACCAAGCACGATTTTACCAACAGCCCCTCCTACCGTTACTGTTGCGGTTTCACCGACAAACTTTTGAGTTGTCTGAACAAACCATTGCTGAGTCGTTGCTGTCGATCGCTGTAGATTAGTTGTAGTTGTCGTGTCTTCTCCTAGCTGAGCGCCAATTGCTCCACCTACAATTGAACCAAAAACTGCCCCTGTTGGACCTAAAACTACCTTACCCGCAACTGCGCCAAAAATTTGCCCAGTAGTTTCGCCCATTTTTTCGCTTGCTCTCTTTTGCAGGGTTTGAGCAATTTTTTCTGCTGTTAGTCCAGTTCCTTGAATATTAGCTAATGATACAAACTGGTCAACATGATGAACGGTTTCAGCGCCAATTTGAGCGCCAATAATGCTACCAACAAAAACGCCAATCTGACCGCCTAAAATAGCGCCTGCGGGTCCCATGACGATCGCTCCCGCTGTAGCACCGATAGCGCCGCCAAACATATCTCCTACCGCTCCACCAACCAAAGTTGCACCAAATGTTCTCAACTGTGACTGAGCCGCGTCAGGCTGTCGGTCGGAATTCATGCTATCTGATATATTTGTACCTAAATCTATTTGTAAATTGCTTACCTGTGCGATCGCTGCTAGCAATTCCAAGGGCGGGATAGGAGTGCTTGCAAACTGAGTTACTTCATAAGTAATGGTCAGACAACCCACTGTAGGATTGACTCTAATGCTTTCAACAAATGCTAAAGATCGAATTTGCTGCTCTAATTGAGCATAAGCTGCATCTTCGATTGGCTGGAGCAAGCGCAATCGCAACCGTCCCGCCACTGCGTGAGCGATCGCACTCCTAACTTTAACTACAGTACTTTCCTCAGCAGCATCTAACTCAACACTAAGGGACATACATTATGTCTTCCCTAAGATAGATTTTATCTATTGTATATTTAGTCGCGAAGAAGTGAGTAGTGGTAGTTGATAGTTGGTTGTCGATCGCTGTTCCCTGCTCGATCGCTGTTCCCTGCTCCCTAATAACTGATACACTGAGAGTATGAATTAAATCACGTTCTCATCCTCGCCCAGTTTTGAGGTGAGTGGCAATGAAAGCTAAGATTCTTGCACTGACTGCATTACTGACAATTTGCACCGCAGCACCCGCGAAAGCCGAAACTGGCGTAGATTTTGGTGTCACGATTGGCGATCGCGCGGGAATTATTGTCGTTCCCTCCCGATGGCGCGACCGTGACTATCATCGACACTACAGACGCGATTGGCATCGCCGCCCGCGCTATCGACTTTATCGTCCTGATTGGTATGGGTACGATCGCTTCTACGATCCTTATAGATATGGTAAAAGATATCACCGCCGCTACAGGCACGGACGATACTACTATCCACGCCGCAATTCCGTGCAAATTAGAATTGGTTTTTAATCAATAATACTCAAAGGGTGCGTTATCAACGCACCCTGTATCTTCCCTAACGACTTCCCGTTGGCTGAGGAGTCGTCGGCTGATCCGCTTGTAGCGGTTCTGGGGTAGAAGTTTGTACCGATTCCTCAGAGAACTTCGTCCACTCGGTATGGAAGAAGCCTTCTTTGTCAGTACGTTCGTAAGTGTGAGCGCCGAAGTAGTCGCGTTGAGCTTGCGTCAGGTTTTGGGGCAAGCGATCGCGTCTGTAGCTGTCAAAATAATCTAACGACGCACTAAATGCAGGTACGGGAATGCCGAGTTTCGCCGCCGCTGCTAAAACTTCCCGCCATGCCTCTTGGCGATCGAGAATTGTTTGTCTAAACTCTGGAGCCAACAGCAAGTTGGGTAAGTTCGGATTTTCAATGAAAGCACTCTGAATCTTACCTAAAAATCTAGCGCGAATAATACAGCCGCCTTTCCAAATCCGCGCCATTTCGCTCAAATTCAGGTCATAAGAATACTCTTTGGATGCTGTCGCTAACAGCGCCATTCCTTGAGCATAAGAGCAGATTTTAGAACAATATAATGCATCCCGCACCATATTGATGAATGCCTTCGGATCGCCTTGATACGTGCCTGTAGGACCGGGTAACATTTGGGATGCAGCTACTCGCTCTTGCTTGTAAGAGGACATAATCCGCGCGTTCACCGCTGCCGTAATCGTGGGAATACATACGCCAAACTCCAAAGCACTTTGCACCGTCCAGCGCCCCGTACCTTTTTGTCCGGCAGAATCGAGAATCATATCGACCAAGTGATTTTTGGTGTCGGGGTCGATATAGCGGAAAATATCTGCAGTGATTTCAATCAAATAGGAATCGAGTTCTTCGGTAGTATTCCACTCGGCAAAAATTTCGTGCAGTTGCCGATTATCCAAACCTAAACCATCTTTGAGGAGGCTGTAGGCTTCGGCAATCAATTGCATATCGCCGTACTCAATGCCATTGTGAACCATTTTGACGTAGTGACCTGCGCCCCCAGGACCGATATAAGTCACGCAGGGACCGTCTTCTACTTGAGCGGCAATTTTATTAAAAATCGGTGACAAATATTCGTAGGAACTTTTCGTTCCCCCTGGCATTAAGCTAGGACCATTCAATGCCCCTTCTTCACCTCCACTTACGCCCATACCGATAAAGCGGAAGCCTTCTGGTTCTAATTCGCGAGTGCGTCGCGCCGTATCGTCATACAGCGAGTTGCCCCCATCAATGATAATGTCGCCTTCATCCAACAAGGGTTTGAGCTGCTGAATTACTGCATCCACTGGCGCACCAGCTTTAACCATGATCAAAATCTTGCGGGGGCGTTCTAGCGCATTGACAAATTCTTCTAAAGAGTAGGTAGCAACGGCATTTTTGCCCTGCGCCCGCTCTGTCATGAATGCATTGGTTTTTTCGGGAGTGCGATTGTAAACTGCGATGGGAAAACCATTACGCTCGACATTTAGGGCAAGGTTTTCACCCATAACCGCTAGTCCAATCACACCAAAGCTTTGCTGTGCCATAAGATTCTACGCTAAGCTCTGCACTTTCCAAGGAGAGTTCCCCTTCAGTCTAGCTCGTCATGTTTTTTTGGACTCTTACAAATTCCTTAAACGTCAGTTATCAGTGAGGAGTGGTAATTGGTAATTGGTGGTTGGTAGTTGGCAAGAGAGCGCTGATAGCTGGTCACTGATAACTGGTCACTGGTCACTGTCAAGGGTTGGTTGGCGTGGAATGCGGTTTTGACGCAAGCGATCCATGAGTCGATTGTAGCGTTGTGGATCGGCGGGGGTTTGACGCTGCAAGCGCGATCGCCAAAGACTGCCCCGCAGTTGGCTTTGTCGATCGCGTCTGCTTCTTCTGCGGGTAGGTTGGTAATTTTCTGAGTTTTCTCCTTGGCGTAGAGAACCACCTTCGCTATTTTGGTCGGTGATTTTGCCAATCGATATTCTTCTGGGTTTAACTGGTTGTCGTTTAATCGTAGGTTTGCGGTTGTCTAAGTTAGGTAAAGCGGCAAATTTCTCTACTTCCATGCCTTCCACGGCTTGCACCATAAACCGATTCCAGGCATAGGCTGCTGTACTGCTACTACCTGCCGTGGGTTGATTGTTATCGTTTCCTAACCAAACTCCGGTTACGAGTTGGGGGATGTAGCCGACGAACCATAAATCGCGAGCTTTATCCGATGTCCCAGTTTTACCTGCAACAGAACGATCTACCAAAGCTGCCGCACCACCAGTTCCAGCAGTGATGACATTTCTTAACATCCAAGTTGCGATCGCCGCGCTGTCTGGGTCTAAAACGCGCCGAGATGTAAACTTGGCATCGTAGATAATATTACCACTGCGATCGCGGATTCGCCGGATGCCATGAGCTTCTGTATGCATTCCCCCAGTTGCCAAAGAACCATAGGCGCTGCTCAATTCCAACAAATTGACTTCTGCCGAACCTAAAGCTAAAGAATAAGCAGGGATTAAAGGCGATTTAATTCCCATCGATTGGGCGAGTTTAATTGTAGGGTCGAAGCCTACATCCATTAACACCTTGACTGCGACTACGTTAATTGAAGCAGCCAGAGCATCCCGCATCGACATTTCGCCCCGAAATCTCTCGCTGAAGTTTTTCGGTTCGTAACCATCGACTTTGAAGGGAGAGTCAAGGTATTGTTTGTAAGGAGAAAGACCGCTAGCGATCGCAGCTGTATAGACAAATCCTTTAAATGTCGATCCTGGTTGTCTTTGGGCTTGAGTAGCGCGATTGAACTGATGTTTGCCGAAATCCGTCCCCCCCACCATTGCCCTGACTTCGCCGTTACGGGGATCGATCGCCACTAGTGCTGCTTGCCCGAATCTTTGCCATTTCCCATTCTCGGTTACAGTTTTTAACACAACTGCTTCCGCTGCTTGCTGCCATTTAGGATTGAGGCTAGTTTCTACAGTCAGTCCGCCTGCTTTAAGGACATCCGCAGGAACGTATTTGGGTAGTTCTCGTTGAATGTAGGTAGTAAAGTAAGAAGCTTTAGCTTGAAGCCGTTTAGGAGAACTTGTTTTTACCGTTAAAGGTGCATTTTTCGCTGCCATCGCCTCAGATGCATGAATGACTCCATCCTCCTGCATCCGCTGCAATACCATGTTGCGCCGCCCAATTGCTGCCGATTTATTCACTGTAGGAGAATAAAAATTTGGTGCTGGCGCTAATCCGGCAATTGTTGCCATCTCAGATAGTGTCAGCTGGTTAACTGACTTGCTGAAATAAACCCAAGCCGCATCTGCTACGCCATAAGCCCCTTGTCCCAAATAAACTGAGTTGAGATAACGCTCTAAAATTTGGTCTTTACTTAAATTCTCCTCAATCTTCATGGCAACGCGGATCTCTTTCAGTTTGCGCCACAAACTCCGTTCTTGATTTAAAAAGAGAATTCGTGCTAATTGTTGGGTAATGGTACTACCACCCTCCACCAAATTAGCCGAACGCAAATTCGCCCAGACTGCCCTGAAAATTCCCTGGCGATCGAAACCGCGATGTTGATAAAAGCGCCTGTCTTCCGAAGCAATAAAAGCTTGAACTAGAGGTTTGGGAATTTGCTCTATTTTCAACGGTTCTCTAGTTGCAGGTCCTTGCTGCTGTAAAATTGTGCCATCTCCAGCCGCGATCGTTAGGGTTTGACTCCGCACAGTAGCCAATAGTTCATTGGCTGGTGGTAGACTACCCTCTATAGATAACCAAACACTACTCAATGCCGCTAGCCCGCCGCCAAAACCCACAAGCAACCAAAACCAGAACCGAAAATAGAGGGGTTTGTAGCGAGATTTAATAGACGATTTCTGGGAACTGCCTGAAGATCGCTCATGATGGCGATCGGAAAATTTTCCAGATGGACTTTGCCCTGTTGAATCTGGTTCCATCAGCTTTGGTTGCTCACTCCTCAAAATAGCGGATAAATCCGATCGCACCAACGCGATCGCGCGTAACTACTACGAATCCCATTTCAAAGCTATAACCGTCTTGCATATTTTAATCCCTGTTTAAGATTTGAGTCTTAAGTGACACACTATTAAACAGTTATCAGTTGTCAGTTATCAGCTATCAGTGACCAACTACCAACTACCAATTACCAATTACCAATTACCAATTACTAATTGCGCGATCGCCCTGGGAAGTAATCTTGGTGATTCTTTGGCTATTGTGGAGGCTGCTTTAGCAACTTTAGCCGAGATGCCTGAGATTGCGATCGCAGCAAAGTCTAGCTGGTATCGCACGAAAGCAGTGGGACCACCTCAGCCAGACTATATTAATGGTTGTGCAGTACTTCAGGTTCAACTGTCTCCCCAGGAATTGTTAGATATTCTACTGGCAACTGAAGCAAAATTTGGGCGCGTGCGCCAAGAACGTTGGGGCGCGAGGACGCTTGACATTGACCTGCTGTTGTACGACGATCTTATTCTCGATACTCCTAACCTTACCCTACCTCATCCCCGCATGAGAGAACGCGCTTTTGTTCTCGTCCCATTAGCAGAAATTGCCCCCAATTGGATCGATCCTGTATCTGGTAAAGCGATCGCCACGCTACTTCAAGCTGTAGACTGTACTGGAGTCAGTTATCAGTGAACAGTTATCAGTGAAAAATGGTAATTGGTAGTTGGTAGTTGGTTGACAGTTGACGGTTGTTAAGTGGTGCGTATTTTAAATGCAACTTGTGACTTGCGACTTGTGCTTGTCCCAATGCGTGAATTTTGAATTTTGTTCCCTACTCCCTCACATGATGCAAGAACCGCCACAATTGCTCAAACATCGCCTGTTTTACCAAGGGCGTAAATTTAGTTTTGAAGTCAATCGCTATCGTTTACCTAACCAAGTTGAAGGCGATTGGGAATGCGTCCGTCACCCGGGAGGCGCTTTAGCTGTTCCTATTACTCCAGAAGGTAAATTAATTTTATTGTGGCAATATCGCTTTGCCACACAAGGCAGAATTTTAGAATTCCCTGCCGGGACTGTAGAGCCAAACGAAGAACCGTTTGACACGATTCAAAGAGAAATTGAGGAAGAGACAGGCTATCGCGCTCAAAAATGGCAAAAACTAGGACAATTCTTTCTTGCCCCTGGTTATTCTGATGAAATTATTTATAGTTTTTTAGCGCAAGATTTAGTTCCTTTGGATGCGCCTCCTAGTCAGGATGCGGACGAAGATATAGAAACAGTCTTCATGACGCCCCAGGAATTTGAACAAGCCATTCTCGTCGGACAACCAATAGATGCTAAATCTATTGCTAGTTTTGTCCTAGCTAAACCGTTTTTATTTCCTTCCCAATAAATAACTTTGTGTTGGGGAGTCGGGAGTGGGGTTTAGTGAGTGGCTTGTGGCTAGTGACTAGTGGAATCAGATTCAATTCTTGTCACTAGTCACTGATGACTGATAACTGTTAACTGTCAAACTTGTGCCGATCGCGGTTTTGCAGCAACCCAGTGAGAGTAAGAAGTAACTTGAGTAATTAATACCCCTTCCGGTAATTCACCAATTTTTTTATATTCAATTGTAGTTGTAAAGTCGCGGATGAACTGAGCGACTTGACAGACGTAGCCAACGATCCATTCTTGTAACCAATTGAGTTGTTCGACATTGGCTACATCCTTTCCTTGTCCAGCAAAGGTGATTTTGCCAAACCGATCGAATTCAAATAAATTTAGCCATTCAAAATCAGGACGAGTTGATTTCCATGTGTTGATAGTCAACGTGCGCCCTATGTAATTGATACTATATTCATTCAATTGAACCAGGGCTTGAACTATATCTTCAATCTTGACAGCTACTCGCTTAAAACCTAATATCCATAAGATCTGGCGTTTAATCTCGCCTAATCCTTGATAGTTATGGGGACTTTCTACAGAAATTCTTTGATGATTGGCTACTAACACTTCCAGTTTTTCAACTTTAGTAGAAATTTCAGTAGTATCGGCATAAAGAGTTTGTAAAAGTTGTTCGATCGTTTCTTCCAGATAAATTCCTCTTAAAAGCTTTTCTAAAGTTTCTTGTGTGTTGAAACAAAAGCCGGCTTTTTGACTCAAGATTGTTTTCAATTCCTCTTCGTTTTGTAGCAAGAGTTTACGAATATAATAACAAGTCGAGAATCCAGGTTTAACTAAGTAGCTCATGATATTAATTGATAGTAAAGGTAACGTGATGTCATCAAAAAATAAGTAGATTCTTAAACAAAAAATGTGGCGATCGCAATTGATTAGCTTATTAGTTTACTAGGCTTGCGTACTATTTAGGTAAGAGAATGAAGGAATATTAGAAGGTATATTTAGAGGAGGAATATTACCGTACGTTACTTTTTCTACCTCTATGGCTAATTGCACTGACTTCATCATCTCAGCTGCTGATGGAAACCGCTTGTTAGGGAATTTTTGCATGGCAGTGGAGATTGTAGAACGTAGTAAGAGCGGAACAGCGCTAGGAATTTCCACAGCTTGATTCATGTGAGCTGTCATCAATTCTCCTGGCATTCCTGAAAAAGGACGAAAATCCAAAACCAACTCGTACAGCATGACTCCAACTGCATAAAGATCTGACGCTGGAGAAGATTTACCATAAAATCTTTCTGGAGCCATATATGCAGGAGAACCAGTACAGATAATTTTATCTGTAGAAATTTCTTGACAAACTCTTGCTAAACCAAAATCAGAAATCCGAGCTAAGTAGCTAGTAGAACCTATACTAATTAAAATATTTTCTGGCTTAATATCGCAGTGAACGACACCACGAGTGTGTGCGTGTCCCAGTCCAGCAAGAATATCTGTAATAAATTTCAAACCGTGAATGAGATTAAAGTCATCGCTTTGCATGAAATTACGCAAAGTTCCGGCTTCGCAATAGTCCATAACCAGAAATCTTGCATTTTTTATATGCTCTATACCTTGAAAAGAAATGATATTTGGATGCTGCAAGCTAGATAAGAAATGTAATTCTCGTAAAAACTTTTTCGTGGGAAACTTTTGTTGGTCGAGTTCTTTAAGTGCTACAGTTTTACCATTTTTTTTATCAATAGCACAGTAGACTCGTCCGAATTGCCCTTGTCCAACTAGCTTTAAAATATGATATTTGGAGGAAATTGGTAAAGTTTCACTCATAGTTTTTAGGATAAAAAGTATCTTAATTTTTGTGTCGGTTACAACGATTAGAGCGATATAATGCTTTGTATCAAATCTGTTATGACTGCTCTGCTATCTGCTAGTTTTAATTTTAGATATTAGTCTTTTAGCGGAGTTTCTATAAATGCTTGAAATACCAAAACAGGCTCGATCCACTGACTGACAGCTCAAAAATTGAAAATAACTGAGAATTGGGGTCATGTAACCCCAATTCATTTTGGTCAACTTTGCCTTAGTCAGGAGTTACGCACAAGAAAATCTGAGATCTCGATCCCCCCTGGTTCCCCTCTTAAAAAGGGGGCTTAAAGTCCCCCCTTTTTAAGGGGGTTTGGGGGATCGACTGCGTAAGTCCTGCTTAGTTTTGGACTAAACAAAAATGACGTTACATAGATCGGGCAGATTTCGTTACGGCGCGATCGCCTCCCAATTGACCTAAATTAAGAGAACAAAGACTCTAAGGCAATATCTTCAAACGATCCTGCCATTGAGCTTTCGTAAGCCACCTCTGTGAGCGCTTCTGCTTCACTAGGCGAATCTAAATCGTGAAACTTTTTACCGAGGTCGCGAGCAATTTGATATTTATCAATCTCACCGCTCTCAAAGAATAGTCTGGCGGCTTCGCGTAAATCCCTTACTGCTGCTTTTTTATCACCGAGATCGGCATGGGCAAGACCGCGACTTTGAAAAGCTTCTGCATATTGAGGATTAACTCGAATTGCTTCTGTAAAATCGCCAACTGCTGCTTCGCGATCGCCTAAGCGTTGATAACTTAAACCGCGATTGAAGAAAGCATTAGCAGAAATCGGATTGATCCGCAAACTTTGAGTGCAAGTCTCGATATCGCGCAAAGCATCTACAGTTCTAGCAATCTTAGCTTGTTCGTTCATTAAACGGCTGTTTTGCTCCTGTACTAGCATATTAGTTTGTTGCTGGAGCTGCTCTAGCTGCTGGTTGAGCGTTTCTAGTTGCGTTTGTAACTGATTTTGAATGTTTGCGTCTTGCTGTTGGAGTTGAGCAAGAGTGCGATCGCTATTTTCTCGCGCTTGTTGCAAGTTATTATTTGTTAGCTGAAGGTGTTCGTCCAACAACTTAATTCCAGCTTGAGCTTCACCATGCTTTTTCTCTGTTTGTTGCTCAAATGTACCTAATTCTTCACTCAGTCTTTCCAGATTAGATTGAGTTTTTACCTGCTCTTGTAAAACTTGAGCGATCGTGGCTAAATTGTGTTGTTTTAAATAATCTAACAGTATCCGTCGATTGGTTAAATTGAGTGCGACAGTAACAGAGAGCGGAATTGCAGCAACTGCTGCCTGATTTAGCATAAAAGAAGCGATCGCGCCACCAATTGAACCAACGACCGACGCGATTTCTACCTTTTCTAACCAAGGATATTTATTTGCTGGTGCTGTGAAATTATCTTGCATAGTAACTTATTGTGAATTTTCAATTAAGGAAATGGTAAGGGGTAATGGGTAATGGGTAAGAGGCTATTCATAAAGTAAATCTTAAACGAGGCAAAAAGGAGAAAAATCAACTGTAGGATGCTCTATTAAGGATTC